>NZ_BFAZ01000006.1:0-300000 GCF_003114815.1 Leptospira ellinghausenii | reverse complement strand
CAAGTAGACAAAAACTCTTTTTTACTTGGAAAAGAAACTCCTGTGTATTTTGGGTCCGCAGTAAACAATTTTGGGATTGAGTTATTTTTAAATAAATTTTTGGAATTAGCCCCAGGGCCTGATCATATTCCTCTACGAGATGGAAATTACTTAGATCCTGTGAATGCTCCATTTAGTGCATTTGTGTTCAAAGTACAAGCAAACATGAATAAGGCGCACCGTGACCGAATCGCTTTTTTACGAATTTGTTCTGGTGTTTTTGAACGAGGACTAAACGTAAATCACAACCGTTTAGACAAACCAGTGAAGTTGTCTTCTAGCTTTGCATTTTTTGGACAAGACAGAAACACTGTCGATTTGGCATACCCAGGTGACATCATCGGTCTTGTGAATCCAGGAACCTATAAAATTGGTGACGTACTTTCAACTGGAAATACACCACCACTTAGACCACTGCCAAGTTTTGCTCCAGAACTATTTGCAACCATATCCTGTAAGGATACCTTACAATTAAAATCTTTCAAAAAAGGTTTGGACCAATTAGCAGAAGAAGGAATTTTACATTTATTCACATCACGAACGATAGGTGGTGGTGTACCAATTATTGGAGCTATGGGAAAATTACAGTTTGAAGTGTTCCAAAGAAGATTAAAGGATGAATACGGTGCCGATACATCTATCAACATCCTTCCTTACGGAATTTCTCGTTGGGTAAAAAAAGAAGACCGGCCAAAAATTCCATCAAATGCAAATTTGGTCGAAGATTTATTCGGGAATATGGCTTTATTGTTTGATACGGAATGGGATATGAATTATTTCCATAAAAATAATGAAAGTATAGAGTTATTAGACAACCCACCACTAGAAAATTAATTAGATGATATCAATTCCAATCCAGGTGATATCATCTAATAGTTCTTTTCCTTCAGAGTAAGATCGAATTTTAAAATCTAATTCTTGTTTGACGAATGACATGTGATTACTTGCCATTTGTCCAAAAAATTTGAGTAATTCCGCTTCCCACAATTTTTCCTGATTTCCATTTTCCACATCTTTTAAACCATCGGTGAATAAATAAAATCGATCATTTGTAATAATAGGAAATTCTAATATGCTTGGGTTGAGTTTCTGTATCATCCCAAACATAGGATTCAGTTTTTCATAACAATGGAATTTGCCATTGGAATAATGGAGCATTCCTGGGTGGCCTGCGTTTCCATAAAAAACTTTATTTAGATTCAAATCAAATAGTAAAAACAGAAAGGGAACAAAAGCATATGGGTCTGGAAAGTGAGTGCTTACACCTTCATTCATTTTTAATAAAATATTTTTGGGATCTGTTTCTGTTTTTGCAATTTGATGGAATAAAACTTTGAGTACAGTCATCATCATGGCTGCTTTCACTCCATGCCCAATTACATCTCCTAAAGCAAAAATATATCGATTTTCTCCTAAATCAATATAATCATAATAATCACCACCAACCTGGATGAGAGGTCTATATAGGATTTCATAATCTAGTTTTGGAAACATTTGAATTCGAGATGGCAGGTATTTTTTTTGCAAATCCTTTGCATATTCCATCTCTCTTTCAAATTCTAATCTTTTTTTCGTTATATTTTGTACCAGTATCAAAGCACCACTTGCGAATTGATTGTTTTGTTCTAAGAACCAAATTTGGTAGGTGATTTCTAGGAGTATGGTAGATCCATCACTGACAAATACTTCTAATTCCTCTTTTCGTAATTCTTGTGTACGGTCATTTTGTTCTTTGATCTCTCTTAAAAATTCAGATACTTCTGTTTTTAACCAATTTACTAAAGGTTCTTGGTAAATATAAACATCTGATACTTGTAGTTTTTCTTCAATGAATGGGTTTTCGAGAATTACATTTCCTAAGGAGTCGTAAAGAATCGCAGCATGAGGGTATTCATTTAAGATTAATTTTAGTTTTTGTTTGGATTCAATTTCTCTCAGTGAAATGAAGATGGAAAAAAGAAATGTGAAGAATAATATACCCACCAAGGTAGAGATATTGGTTTTTAAAGAGGAGAGAATTGGTTGTAATACTAGGTCAATGGGACTGACAACGAATAGGTGGATCGGAAGTCCATAAAGAGGAACACCAACCAGAAAAAAACCTAAATCATCTTTTTCGACTTCTTTTAGCGTTGGTAAATTGGAATTTGATTGTAAGGCAGATTTTGCTTTTTCTTTCCACTCTTCAGACACTAAAAAATTATCTTCAATAAATCCTGAAATTCCAAAGTTTCCATTTTGATTTAATAAAAACAATCCTTCATTTGGATCACTAAAAGAAGAATCAAGTAATGATTCTTCAATGAATACAGTAGGATAGAGATACATTCCTTCTTCCTCTGTGATTAAAAAATAAGAAGAAACTGTATTTGAATGCGTACAAGAAATCAATTGGAAGGAAGATTTTTTTTGGAACAAGTCTAAATCATTCGAACAAAACTGAATTAAATCAGAAAATTGTTTGAATGAGATTAATTCTCTTGTTGGGTTTGAAAATTCATTCTGAATGTGATTTCTGATTTGATTTTCTATATCGATCGCTAAAAGTTGAATGCGAATTAACTGGAACCTTTGGTTCCAATCCAAAGCTTCTTTGTATTCCACATAAATCATTCTTCCAATGAGTAAAGCATAAGGAAGTAAGATGAACAAAACCAATGAAAAAAAGAGCTTAACAAAGGATAAAGACCGTACTGCAAAAACAAAATTCGAAACAATCCTCCGCATTCGATTGAGGAGAGAATTCATTTACTCTGCCTTTTTTTGAGTCTGAATGAAAATTTGTTTTGGGACTTCTTCATTCCCTAAGCGGTCTACAGCACTGATTTCTAAGAGGATGTTTTTTTCACAACCTGAAAGGATGTCCTTCCAAGAAGACTCTAACCATACATTGTAATCGGAAACTTGGTCAGTACCACAGGTGGTTCTGTACCGAATGTTAGATAGACCAGATCCTTCATCGGAGGAACGGAGTAATAATCCATTTTTCGAAGAGATAAATGTAGTTCCATTTTTTTGGAATGGTGGTTCTAAAAAAGAAATCGATGTGACTGGTGGATTTGAATCCACTTTAAATTCCCAAACTTGCATCCCATCAGAAACTCCAATTTCATTTGTCACTTTGTATTCTAAACGGTAATGACCGTCTTTTGAAAAACGTAAAAGAGGAGATGTTGTCGTTTGCCAAGGACCACCATTGATTCTGTATTGGATACGAATCTTTTTATCTACGGAAGTGGGAACGATTGTAATTTGATTGGTTGTGAGAAATAACTCGGGTTTACCTTGACTTGACTCAATGGGAACAAGGACATCCGTTTTCACTGGGATTTTTGCGATCGGTTTGGCAACAGGTTTTGGTTTTTTGCCAAACACTGCCACTTGGTACAACTCTGTCCAAAATCCTCGCACCTTCCGTTTGGCGATTGCTCTGATTCGGAAAAATTCATATCCTTCTGGAATGAATAAACTTACAGGTCCTGGATTTGCCAATACTCGAAAGGGAATTTCTCCTCCCAATTCATCTGTTTTCCAAAGTTCAATTTCATATTGGATGATGTCTTCGCGATCTGGAACCAGTGCGAATTGGATTTGTTTTGCCTGTAAGTGAAAGTGGAGTGTGAAACAGATAAAGATGAGAAGGATACGGAATCGAGAAGATTGGAACCTTAAAAAACAGAAATTCATTTGTTTTCTGGAATGGGAGGATTGGGAACTGGGAAAGGTTTTAAAGGTGGTTTTCCTTTTTCGACAAAGGTTGCATACCCTGAGTTAACAAGAACTGTTACTTTTTCCGCAGTTACCGCAACACTTCCTTCGTAACAACTGAGAGTGGTATTTCCATTTTGGTCCACTTCCGTTAAAAAATCTGTTCCTTTGACAACAGATTCAGCAGATTCAGTTTTGAGTAAAAACATCTTTTGGTTAGGATTTGAGGTTTTGGGAATCAGAGAACGGATTCTACCTTGTCTTAAAAAAATTTCATCAGGTTCTGTTTCTGATTTTCCACGTTCCATAATGACGTGGCTATTTTCTGTGATTTCAAACCGAGAACCAGATAAAAAAATAAACTGTGCTTCCGATTCCTGTAAGGTTCTCACTTCATCCTTTGCATAAAGTCCTTCGCCATTTTTTGCCTTTGCCCAATCATTTTGTTTTTGTGAGAGTTTTAAAACTTCTGTAGTACCAGTAAACCGTTGTAAGTCGGCAAGTGGTTTTTTCCCTAAACTTTTTGGGATCCATAACTTCATTCCAGGAATGATCAAGTTTGGGTTATCAATTTGGTTAGATTTTAGAAGTTCTTTCCATTTCCTAGGATCGTCCAAATAGGTTTTGGAGATGATACTTAAGGTTTGACCTTTTTCAACAATGATGGTGATTCCATCTTCTGGGTTCGGTTGAATGGTTTGTTTTTTGGAATCTGCAAAGGTTTCTGAAATAGGAAAAAATAAGCTAAAAATGAATAGAGAATGGATGATAACAGAAAGTTTAAATAGATTGATGAAAAATACAAAGTCCAAAAAAGAATAACCGGTGTTACACTTTTTTGGACTTATGAAGAACCGAAAAAAGGGGAATAGGATATTTATCATCTAATTCCCCTTTTTTAACTGTTAGTCGATGTTTTCTGCGACTAGTTCCGCAATGTCTTTTACTTTTACGGAATCAATTTTTTCCGCAGCTTTGACACCATCAGTGATCATTGTGATACAGAATGGACAAGCAGTAGCGATTGTAGTAGCACCTGTATCGAGGAGTTGTCCTGTACGTTTGCTATTGACTCGCATACTTTCTGGGTTGGATTCATCCACGTGTTCTTCCATCCAGTACTGAGCACCACCCGCACCACAACAAAGTCCTTTGGAGTGATGGTCGACAGCTTCTTCAATTTTTCCACCGGATACTTTTTTCACAACATCACGAGGGTTGTCGTAATTGTTGTTATAACGTCCGATGTAACATGAATCGTGGTAAGTATACTTACCAGTGTTTGCATCATCAGCCACTTTCACATCGATTTTACCTTCCTTCGAAAGTTGGTTGATGTATTCGGAGTGGTGGATGACTTCGAAGTTACCACCAAATTGTGGGTATTCGTTTTTGATGGTGTTATAACAGTGTGGGCAAGCAGTTACGATTTTTTTAATACCGTATCCGTTGATCGTGTCCACGTTTGTTTGTGCTAGCGTTTGGTAGAGGTATTCATTACCACCCCGGCGAGCCGAGTCTCCCGAACATCCTTCTTCTGTTCCAAGGATACCAAAGTTTACATCCGCTTTTTGCATGATTTTTACGAAGTCACGAGAGATCTTTTTGTTTCTTTCATCAAAAGCACCCGCACAACCGACCCAGTAGAGTACGTCTACGTTTTTGTCTTCTGCTTCTGAAAGAACTTTTACATTTAAACCTTCTGCCCAGTCTGCACGAGTGTGTGCACCAACACCCCATGGATTGGAATTGTTTTCCATGTTTGTGAATGCTTTTTGGAGTTCTGGGCTCATCTTGGATTCTGCAAGAACTAAGTGACGGCGCATTTCAATGATGGCGTTTACTTGGTTGTTTCCAACAGGGCATGCTTCTACGCACGCATAACAAGTTGTACATCCCCAAAGAGCTTCTTCACTGAGGCCCTCGTGAGAATTGATCACTCCCGTATCAAGTGCTGCTACTGCTTCAGCTGCTTCTTCTGGCGTTTTACCAGCACGTGCAGCTGCTACTTCTGGCATTTTTTCCAACATCTGGTGTTTGAGCTCCACGATGATGGCTTTTGGATTTAAAACTTTACCAGTCCTGTTGGCAGGGCATTCCACTTGGCATCGTCCACATTCAATACATGACATACCGTCAAGTAGATTTGGCCAAGGGAAGTCTTCCACTCGGTTGGATCCCCAAACTGCATTTTCATCATCCAAATTGAGTTTGGAGAGTTGGCCTTTCGGAGTGTCAGTTGCTAGGAAGTAGTTAAAGGGAGCAAAAATTAAGTGAGCATGTTTCGAAGTAGGAACATACAACATAAATGAGAATACAGTGATGATATGGCCCCACCACATAATTTGGAAAACGATATCTGCAGAAGAGTTTGCGACTCCCACCGATTCCCAAAGTTTTCCAATCGAACCATCAATGAATCCAGCATGTGTATAGTAAGTTGCTGCAACCGTTTTGGCACCATTTCCAAGTAAGGTGGTCACCATTAGGGTTGCAATCATACTGATGACGATGGCAGAAGCTGGTGAGTGAACATCGAGACCTTTGGCTTTTTTAATCCAACGTCTCCAAGCAAAAAACCCAAGACCAGTTAACACTAAAATGGATACGTAGTTGACTGCTTGTTCATAAATATGGTTCGCTGCTTCACCAAATAAGAAATTAGGAAGTGCAAATTGGTAAGGATCTTCCATTGCATATCCAAATACACCTGCGATCATTTGGCTTGTTGTATGGATCGTATAGACGATAAATCCATAAAAAACAAACGCGTGCATGATCCCACGTATTGGTTCACGGAAGTTCTTTTTTTGTAAGATTACGTTTAGGAAAAAACTTTTTAAACGGAATCCGATGTTTAGGTTCTTTTTTGCATCTTCATTAAAAAATGCAGGACGACCGTTGAAGATCAATCCGAGCCTGTAAAGGATAGCGCGGACAAACACTACGTTTGCCACGACGAAAAAAGCTGTGAATAATAGGTGAAAGAGAATTCTTCCGATATCCATTTATATTTATGCCCTTAAGGTGTTTGGTATTTCCTAGGATTTCTATAGAAAAATCAATGTCCAGGAAAATTCGGTTTTTACAGGGATATGTCAGAAGATTTCCTGTCCAAGTAGGTAGAGATATGAACTTGTCCTCTTTTTCCCTGAACCCAAATGACCCAGCCGATGTTGTCCTGCTCAAAGCAGTGGACGGCAAACGAATCTCTCCTAGTGAAGCTCTCGTTTTATACAAAGATGGAGACTTTCTAAAAATCCAGATGGTAGCCCGCTACCTCCGTGAGAAGGTTAGGCCCCATACGGAAGCCAGTTATACCATGTTTCGGGTGGTGAATTATACCAATTATTGCAATGTTGAGTGCAATTTTTGTTCCTTTATGGATGAAATTGGAAATGGGAAGGGTTACGTTCTCTCCAAAGAGGACATCTTACAAAAGATGGACTACGCGGTAGAAGAAGGTGCTGACCAAATGTTCTTACAAGGAGGGGTTTATCCTGAACTTCCTTTCGAATATTATTTGGATGTGATTCGTACCGTGAAGGCAAAATACCCGAAGATGCACATTCGTGCCTTTTCACCCGTGGAAGTGATCAATTTAGAAACCATTACAGGAAAACCTCTCAGGGAAGTGTTACAAATCCTAAAAGAAGTTGGTCTTGATTCTGTGCCTGGGGCTGGTGCTGAAATCCTAACCGAAAGGATGCGCCAAATCATCTCTCCGAAAAAAGCCTCAGTAGCGGAATGGGTGCGAGCCATGGAAACCTGCCATGAAGTGGGACTGAGAGGCTCTGCCAATATTGTCTTTGGATCGGAAGAAACAGAAGAGGAAGTCATCGAACACTTACAAGTGGTGCGAGATTTACAGGACAGAACGGGTGGATTTTTGTCTTTTATCCCTTGGACTTTCCAACCCCAAACCAAACGGTTTACAGTAAGACCTGTTCCGACACATGAATACCTAAAGGTTCTCGGAATTTGCAGAATTTTCTTAGACAATATCCCACACATCGAAACATCCGTGATGGTACTTGGAAAAGGTGTGGGCCAACTTGCTTTGTATTCAGGTGCGGATGATATCTCCTCTGTTGTGATCGAAGAAAATGTCCTCAGGTCGTTTGGTTTAAAAACAGAAAAGGAAGCGAGAAAGTTTTTGCAAGAAGGGGGATTTCGTCCAGTCCGCAGAAACCTCGATTACGAAGAAGTCAGTTCTCCACTAGAAATTGTATGAATTCATTCGAATTTTAAGTTCCATCCCCAGAATCGATAATTGGGATCTCACTTGTGTTTTTATAAAAAAAAAGATGGGGGATATTTCCCCATCTCGTAAGTTTTACACCTTATCCGTAATGGACATAAACTGAGAATCAGTCTCAGTTGTAAGACTAGATTCGAATCCCATTTCCGTCGATCATTTTTTTACATTTCTAGGAGTGTGATGCGGTTTCGGCCTTCATTTTTGGAGGTGTAAAGCGCAGTGTCTATTTTATGATACAGTTCGTCAAAACTAGGATCGTCTTCTGGGTGGAATAGAGTTCCACCAATCGAAACTGTTAAAGTAAGGGACTCGCTCGGGTTGTTGTAGATCGGAATTTGTAATTCTTCCATTTTTTCCCTGATGGATTCGGTTAAGGTATGTAGTCCCTCTTTATCAATCGGTGAAACTAACAAACAAAACTCATCTCCTCCAATCCTTGCCGCAATGTCTGTGATCCGAGTTCTGGATTTTAACGTTTTGGCAAATGCTTGGATGGCAATGTCACCTTGTTTGTGCCCATAACGATCGTTAATGGTCTTTAGTTTGTCCAAATCTAAAATTACTAAACCAATCACAAATCCTTCTCGGTGTGATCTTTTTTTATACAGATCAAATTGTTCTAATAGATGCCTTCGGTTAAAAAGTTCTGTCATGGAATCTACGCGGGATAAATCTTCAATTTTCTGATTGATACGAAGGAGTTTACCCACTGTTATATGGAGTTTTTCTTTGACTCGATACTCTTCAAATCTCCAGTAATTGATGAGAAAGTTTGCAACAATCCCAAATGCTAGCAAAAATGATACAATGAGAACATCTTGGTAGAAAAAATAACGATCAAATCCTTGGATGCGGGAATAATTCAAATGTAAGGGAATAAAAATGGAAATATAAATCAAAGAGAGGATACAAATTCGAATCGGTTCTAACCAGAGTAAAATGGAAGCTCCGGCTATCACGATAGCAGAACCGAATAAATAATAAGCATGATTGGGATTATCAAAAACCATCATCGGGATATAAAGAGTTACGAGTCCAATAAGAACAAGACTCGTGATTCCTAGGATTTGTTTTTGGTATTGTTTGATTCCTCGTTTTGCTAAGAGGTAAACGGAAAAACAAATCGCAAGAGATGAAATTCGAAAAAATGCAATCCAAAAACTAGCTTCCTTGGTTCTCACAAGTGAGTCTACAAACAACAACGATATGATGGATGTGACGGCGGTCATCACACTGAAGATTTGTAAGGATGAAGCGATATCATCTAAATTTGTGGAGATAAAGTCTGGGTGGTAGGGGCGTAGAAATAATTTACGCAATACAAAACCGTATCGTTTGAATGTGTACCTACGCATGGTGGAAACCAATCTTGAGAATACAGTTTGTCGTTTCGTTGTAAACCATTTAGTGGGTTAGAACAAAATCACTTTTCGTTGTGTTTTGGCCAAAACATCCGGTAAGGACATTCCATCACTTCCCAAAGTTCGGATCCTTTCACCATTCGAGTATAGTACAACTCCTTGGATTCCGAAATTTCCGACATAGGTAAAGGTAATTTGGTCCAATCGGTCTTTTAAGATTTCCATGCTCCCACCAGAATTCAACTCTTCCGAAATGGAAATGTGTAAGATTCCATCTTCTAAACGGTAGTTTGGTTCCATTCGGATTTTTTTGGAGAGAGCAGAAAGCACACCCTTTGATTTTTCAGTAGATGTGGGGCCTTTGGTGAGTTCTTGGAATAAAAATACAATTGGATCCCCACCAGGAAATTCTCTGGTGAGCTTTACGAGTTGGGACTGGCTATTTTTTCCAGAACCATAAAATTTAAGAAAGTAAACAGGAAGGTATCCAGGTTCTGCACTGATTCGTTTTCCCGCACCTGGGAATCTGTCTTCTGGGAGGGTGATTTCAGGAATCGTTTCATCGATGACTTTTGTTTGTTTGGTGGACTTTGGATTTGTTGGGTAAGAATGATTAAATACTTCTTCTTCCCAATTTAAATCATCCTCAAAGGTTTCACTTTGGAAAGGGTCCACTGGTTCGGCAAATTTTGTTTTATCAACTTGTTTTCCGATATTCCGAAAACCTTGTTTCGGAAAAAAATTTCCTGAAACTTTCGGATCAAAGCCCATAGACTTTTCAATTAGGACGAGTACAAAGAAGATCCCGCCAAGGAAATAGCGTAATGATTTCCATTTGTCTTCTTGGATTTGGGGATGTACCGCCACACTATCAATGTCGGAATTGTATTGAATTTCGAATTTAAAAAAATTGTTTCAAATTCGTTAAATCGTCGAATTTCCAATCAAAGTCAGGGATTTCGCCTGGAACTCCATGACCATAGGTGCAAAAGCCAAAAGGGCATCCATTCTGCCTCGCCGCTTCCCAGTCACTGAACCGATCTCCGATCATTGCAATGGAATTTGGCTCTAAACTGTATTTGCGTACATACTCTGCTAAAATTTCACCTTTGGTGTGGATGGTCTCTTGGTTGATCACAACAATGGGTTCAAAGTATTGTAATACACCAGCTGTATCGAGAACGGTTTCGATATAAGGTTTTCGTCCATTGGATGCGCAAGTGATGGTATACCCTTTTTCTTTCAGGTAATGAATGGTTGAACCAACACCAGCGTAAAAATCACCACCACCGCTTCGGATGGAATCACAGAGTAAATCTAAAACTCTGGAGGAAATGGAATCTCGTTCGGACTCTGGTAATGAGGGGAGAAGGTTTGCAAAAATAGTCCGCACTGGTTTTCCAATTTCATTGATGATCTGATCGTGTGTGGGTAGGGATGTAATTTTTCCCGTTTTCTTAGCAAACTCTTCGATTGCCTGCACATACGTCTTAAAGATTATGGATTCTGAGGAAAATAAGGTCCCGTCGACATCGAAGGCGACCATACGGATTTCCCCCAAGCGGTTTTCTTGCATTACCACCAGAAAAGAATTTGGTGGTCTGTTGGCAAGTAAGGAATAAAATCTTATGCTCGTGCAAAACAGTTTATCAGAAATTCTTCGGGCCAGAGAAGAATTGTTTTCCAAGACGATTTGGACTGATCCCACATCACAGTTGCAAAACCGAGTGAAGGGGGAGGATCTTTCTCGTTATTTTTTACTCACTGAATCAGAAAGGATTGGGATCCAACAAACCATCCGGTTACTGGTTTCGACCACTCCTTATTATTTATCTTTATCTGATCCCACCGACCCCAACTGTCCCATTCGAAGGATGATAGTGCCAACAGCGGATGAGGCAGTATTTTCTTTAGAAGAAAGTTCCGATCCATTGGATGAGGAGAGACTAAGTCCTGTTCGTGGGCTCACTCATATGTATCCAAATCGTGTCCTTTTGTTCTCAAACCATTCGTGCAGTGTGTATTGTCGCCATTGTATGAGAGGGAGAAAGGTATCTTCCAATGGGGAAAGGATGGAAAAATCAGATTTAGAAACAGCATTTGCTTACATTCGAAACCATACTGAAGTAGAGGATGTAGTGGTTAGTGGGGGAGATCCTTTGAATCTTGCGGATTCTAGGCTTGAGTGGATTTTACATGAATTGAACCAAATCCCTCATGTTCGAATTTGTAGACTTGGCACAAGAAATCCAGTTACCTTGCCATTTCGCATAACAGATGAATTGTGCAAAATCATTGAAAGGTATAATGATGACAATTTATCGATTTTCTGTCATACCCAATTCAATCATCCAAAGGAATGTACAAAAGAATCTAAGGATGCAATTTTACGCCTGTTAAAAGCTGGAGTGTCGGTAGGGAATCAGGCAGTATTACTCAAAGGCATCAATGATGATGAAGAAATAATGCTCACACTTCATAAGAAGTTATTGGAAATGCGTGTTCGCGCGTATTATCTTTATGACCCTGAGCTCATTCCTGGTTCGAGGGGATTTCGCACTCCACTTGCACGTGGAATTGAAATCGTTGAGTATATGCGAGGAAAAATTGGAGGGATGGGCATTCCTCATTTTGTGAATGATCTTCCTGGTGGTGGTGGTAAAATTACGATAGGTGCCAATTGGTATTTAGGTTATTATCCAAAAACAAGACAACATGCCTTTCGTTCGGCGGTAACCAAAAAAATACATTTTTCATTTGAACCAGTTGGTTCTGACAAAGAATCTTATTATCCAATTGTTTCAGAAGCTGATTGGGAGAAATACCAAGCCGAATGAAAACCGTCATTCTTGCATGTGACATTTATAATCCGGACTATCCAAAACATTCCCAAGAATGGGAATCGGAAGAGACCATATTCCATATGGAAAAAACAATTATCTCCTTAGGGTATGATGTTGTGTCACTTTCGGACGCAAAAGAAATCACATCCGTTCTTTCAAATATTCCAAAGGGTAACAGGGAAAATTGGATAGTATGGAATCTTGTGGAAGGTTATACTTCTGCCTCTAGGGAAGCATACATACCTGCGTTATGTGAATATTTAGGGATTCCTCATACTGGAAGTTCTGCTGCAGTCCAATGTACCACTTTGGATAAATATAAAACCAAACTTTTTTTGCGTTCGATGGGTATCCGAGTAACGGATTCAGAACTTCTAACAGAATTTCAATCACAACCAAATCTCCATTTTCCTGTCTTTGTGAAACCCAACGGAGAAGGATCGAGTTTGGGAATTTCGGAATCGAATACAATCCAAGATCAGAGAGAATGGGAGATTCAAATTCCCATGTTTCTCAGGGAATATTCTCCACTTTTAGTGGAACCATTTTTATCAGGCAGGGAACTTACAGTTGGTGTGATTGGAAATTTGAATCACTACCAAGTTTTACCCATGGCCTTTGTGGATACTCCTAATGGCATCTACCATGAAGGAATCAAATCAAAATCAGAATTTTTAGAATCTTTGGATTTCGAAGTTCCCATTTCCCTCCAAAAGGAATTAGAATCCACTTCGTTTAATATCGCAAATTTACTCGGAAGTTCAGGTTATCTTAGAATCGATTTTAAATTGGAAGAGGAAATTCCTTACTGTTTAGAAGTCAATGCTACACCTGGTTTTTCTAAGATTTATTCCACCTTGCCAATGTTATGGGAAAGAGCTGGAAAATCATATTCGGAATTATTAGAATTATGTATCAATTTGGGTTTTGAGGAATACCAAACTCATCCTCGTTACCAGTATGGAAAGGACCAAATCGTATGAATCTCATTGGAATGTTAAAAAGGGAAGTGGAAACACATTCTGTTTTACAAGCAAAGTGGCTAAAAGAAAGAAACATTAAAATGACTTTCGATGATTTAATACTTTGGCTTAGCCAAGAATACTTTGTATCCATTGGTTTTGTTGATTGGTTTTTGTTAGTAGCTGCCAATACTAGAGACCAAAATGCCAAAATAGTCCTTGTTGAAAATATTTGGGAAGAGTTGGGAGAAGGTAAAATCTCCGAGACACATGTATCGATACTAACAAATTTTTTAGAACAACTTGGGTTCGATTTTTCAGCACATCAAATTTTACCTGAAACAAAAACCTATTTAGAGAAAATGAGATCGGTAATTGATTTAGGATTTTATTATGGATTAGGAGCTCTTGGACCTGCCAACGAATACTTACTCAAATTGGAGTATTCACAGATTGCGAACGCTTACCACCAATTGAAAAAAGAATTAAATTTACCAGAAGGAAAGTTTTTTCAGGTAAATTTGGATGCAGACGAAGGGCATAGCAAACGCTTGTTTGATCTGATTGAAACTGTTTGTTTTACAGAGGAATCTAAAAAACAAGTGATGGAAGGGAACCGATTGGCATTGGATGCAAGGGAAGATTTTTATTTAGGATTGTCTCGTTTGGATGAAGTGAAACTCTAAACAAATGATTTCTTAAATTTTTTTAGAATCATCATCACAAACATTCCTAAAAAAGGAAATAGTGGCAAATATAGAATCCAAACAAAATACCGAAACAATCTTACATTCCATAACAAAACTCGAACTCCAAAAAAACCAGGGAAGCGATTCCCATCTTGGATGATTTGTACTTCTCCTTTGCATTTATCCCTTGTTAATTGAGGATGGATTTTATTTAATTCCTCTTCAGACAATGTATGGTAAGAAACAATCTCGATTGGTTGGATGGATCGATTTTGCAAAGAGTGAGCCAATTGATTACAAAAGGAACATTCTCCATCAAAAATTAGTTTCATTTTATACATCCGAGGATGGATTTGGTAATCCAAAGTCTTCTGGTTGGGATTTAAGAAGAGATATGATTCCAGGGATGAGTGATTGGTCCACACCGAGCCAATAATAATACCAAGAACTGTCCTTTTCTATGCCTTGTGCGATTGACATATACCATTTATTAATTGTATTGTCAGGTTTACTCCGCCAAAAAAGAGGACTACAATGTTCTAAGATTTGGTCCCATATGTCTCGGCCAACACCTGCACCACGTGCCACACCATTGACTGCAAATTTTGATAATAAATAACCGTATTCGGTTTTTTGCATCCAAGCACAGGCCCGATAGGATTCTTCCAAAAATAATACATCAAACTTACTTTGAAAAAAATCTGGTTTTAGTTTTTTCCCAAATGATTCTTCAATCAAACGAAAGAGACGCACCATATCCACACCATCAGTGGATTCGAACTTATGGATTTTGTTTTTCCGTTTTACAAGTGTTCCACTTCCCTTTACTGTAAAAAGTTCCGTTAACAATGTGAATGGTGAAGTGAGAACAATACTGAATTTTGGATCCTCAATTTTGGAAAGCATTGCCTCTGAAAGTTGGATGAATTCTTTTTGGCTTTCGGTAATAGTGACTCCACTAGGAACAGGAAAGGTATTTTCCATTTGTAGGATTGATTTTACTTTTCCAGAATTTGGATCTTTGAATGGACCATCGATGGACACATAGATCACTTTTGATGAATGTAAAATTGCCCTACATCGATCTAAGACGGATTCAAGTTTTTCAATTTCATCGTTCCAAAGTAGGATGGGGATTTTTTTCTTTTGAATGGAAGTTTTAACCGATTCACGAAGTGGTTCTTCTCTTGCGATGATTTCATAAGAAAAACCTAATGTCTTTTCATCGTTTGGATTGGCTCCCATTTGTTCGAGTGGGAAAAAAACTTTTAAGTATTGGAAACTATCCTCTTCCAACACAACAAACGGAAATAAATCCAACTGGTAGAGGAGTTTTAAGTCAGAAAATAAAGCCTCGGAACTTTCAAAGATGGTTTCGGAATCAGCATATAGAATGGCAAAAGATTCGGGAGAAAGGGATTGGAATTCTTTTAAGAAGAGTAGTCCATCTCTTGGATCTCTTGTGATTTCAAAAACACGACTTAAAATGTCCTTTGATTTCATTTCCCCCCTCGTAATTCATAATCTACGATTTTTGCCTTTAAATTTGCATGTTTGAGTGTGATGTGTTTGTTTTCCTTTAAACCGAATTTTCCAAGGAGTGAAAAATCAGCACATAAAACTGTAAATTTCCACCCGCCAAATTCGTTTTTTAAAACTCGGCCAAACTGAAAGTACATCTCACGTAGATCTTCCATTGGTTTTCCGATACGGTCACCATAAGGAGGGTTTGTGACCAAATGGCCTTGGGTTCCAAATGTATTTTTAAGTGTTAAACAATCCGCAACTTCAAATTTGATAAAATCTTCCACTCCCGCTTCATAGGCATTTTCTTTTGCAATGCGTATGGCTTCTGGGTCTATATCAAATCCAAAAAGATGAGGAGAAGTTGGGTTTTCCTTTTTACGTTCTGAGAAAACATAAGTTGGAAATAAAGTTTGGAAAATAGGGGATTCTGCAAAAAGGAATCTATTAATTTCACCAAACAGGCGTTCTCTGAGTGCAGCTTCGATAAGAACTGTCCCCGATCCGCACATTGGGTCGACTAAAGTTTCCCCTTCCTTCCAATCAGACATCTCGAGCATTGCTTGTGCAATGGGTTCTCTCACAGGTGCATTTCCTGCATGGAGTCTGTAACCTCGTCGTCCTACGGGATCGCCGGATAACGAAAGTTCGACGCTGAATCGATCAGTATGTGACCTGACAACAATTGTAATATCAGCTGATCGTTTTTCAATTTCGGGTAGAGGGACTTTTTTCGCACGAAGTCGGTCAAGGATCGCATCCTTCGTCCGATGCATCGTGAATTCTGAATTTTTTAATTTGTCTTTGGTTTCCGCATCAATGCGAAAACTAACATTGGGTCCAATGTATTTTTCCCATGGGATCTCGGATGTTTTGGTATAAAATTCGTCGTAGTTTTGCGCATTGTCATGAAGGAGTTGCAAATTCACACGAGAGGCAAATTTGGTATGGATGGCAAATTGGATCACATCCTCTTTTTTGCCCGAGAAAAAAATTCCACCACGATTGTTATTGCTGATTTTAAGATGAAAGGATTGGATTTCTGTTTCCAAAAGCGGAGAAAGTCCTTCTCCGCAAATGGCATGATAGGTGGGATGTGTAGGTTTTATTCCGAATCTCCTAATTTTTGAGCCAAATAGTTTTGTAAACCAATGGATTCAATGAGCGAAACTTGAGTCTCAATCCAATCAATGTGTTCTTCTTCAGAGACTAGTATTTTTTCCAAAAGTTCTCTTGTTCCATTGTCTTTACTTGCCACACAGATATCAATCCCACGGTTCAATCGTTCTACAGCATTGTATTCCAATTGTAAGTCATGTTGTAACATCTCAGGAACGGTTTGGCCTACATTGATTTTCATGTACTTTTGTAAGTCAGGAATACCATCAAAATAGAGAATCCGTTCCATGATTTCGTCAGCATGTTTCATTTCTTCGATGGATTCTTTTCTAAGATACTCGGCAAGTTCCATGTATCCCCAGTTTTTGCATAATTTTGCGTGAATGAAATACTGATTGATGGCTGTGAGTTCCGCAGATAGAACTTCTGCTAATATGTCGATTACTTCTTTTTTTCCCTTCATATGGGTAACCTCAAATTCTCGGTTCAATTGGAAAGATAATTGGTTTTCATAGAATAGGCAAGCGGAAACTATATTCGAATGAAGAAAGTTTACATTCACAATCCATCAATGAGTGTATTTGGTAAACACAAAGGATCACAACTCGATTTGTCCTCTCTTACCGCAAAACAATCTGTACATGAGTTTCAATCTCACAAAATTCAATTCATCATCTATGCAAGTTTTTCACCTGATTCCTATAATCAGGAATTTCACCTTTCAGCAAAAATTGCCGCTAGGTTAGGACTGAAGGATCTATATTCCATCCGAATGGAAACTGCATCCTCTTCCGGTGCGGCGGCCTTCCAGTTGGGAGTGAATTTGATTCTCAGTGGTCGGTTTGATCATGGTCTTGTGATTGCAACAGAACTCATGTCACAACTGAACCGAGAAGAAAGTAATTTATTGTTAGGTTCTGTCCTTTCTGATTCACAACGCAAACTGGGAATGTCAATGGCACAAGGTGGTGCCATGATCACAAATCAATACCTACATGAGTATGGGTATGAGGCAGAGGATTTGTTTGCCATTGCTAAAAAACTGCATGACAATGGGTTACAGAATCCAAAGGCACATATCAAAAAAAATCTAACTCTGGAAGAATACAAAAACCAACCAAAGATTTCAAGTCCCCTGGGGCTTTATGACATCTCACCCTTATCTGATGGGTCTGCTGCTCTCATTTTATCGAAAGAACCTAGTGCAGTGTGTGTCAAAGGAATGGGATCTGGTTTGTCTCCTTTTCTTACGAGTGCAGAACCCAGTTTTTTAGCCAATCGGATTGCATTTGCCAAGGCCTATGAAGAGGCAGGAGTGGGACCAAATGACATCCATTTTGCGGAGTTACACGATGCATTTACCCCTTTTGAACTTGTGGGTGCCGAAGACGCTGGATTTTTCAAACGCGGAGAGGCCTTATTCCAGGTAAAGGCGGGTCTCACACACCCAAAGGGCAAATTACCGATCAATGCTTCCGGTGGTCTTAAATCCCGGGGTCACCCCGTAGGGGCATCGGGACTTGCTCAAATTGTGGAACTTTGTAGGTTCTTTTCTGAATGGCCTGAAAAGCGGTTGGCAGTAGCACAAAGTATAGGTGGACTAGCTACAAACAACTTTGTGTCGATATTAGAAAGAGTCTGATGCCTGAAAAAATCCTCATCATCCAAACCGCTTTCCTTGGCGATTTAATCCTCTCTACCTCCTTTTTCCACGCTGTGAAAATGGAACACAAGGAAAGCGAAATCCATGTGTTAGTCAATTTAGGTACAGAATCAGTTTTAGAGCATAATCCTGATATAACGCAAGTTTGGTGTCTTGATAAAAAGAAAATCAAAAAAAATCCATTTTTTTTCTTAAAATTCATCCAAAGATTAAGAAAAGAAAAATTCGATAAAGTGTATTCTCCCCATTTTTCTTATCGTTCTAGTTTGATTTCTTTTTTCACAAAGGCAACCATTCGGATTGGCTACAAAGAATCTGGATTTTCCTTTTTGCATACTAAGTTGGTTCCAAGGCCAAAACAAGGCCCACACGAGGTGGAAAAATTATTTTCACTTTTGTTTGAACCCTATGATTTCCCAACAGGAAGGGAACGAAGGCCCTATTTATATCCAAGTGAAGAAGACAATTCTTCCTATCTTTCCAAACGGTCAAAACTTCTCAAAAACGAAACAGGTTACATTTTAATTGCTCCCTCTTCTTTATGGGAAACAAAACGGATGCCAGAAGAAAAATTTGTGAGTGTGATCACACAGATTTTGAGAAAAAGAAATGAATCGGTGATTCTCATTGGAAGTAAGGCAGATCTAGAAATCCACGATCAAATCTTTCGAATGATGAAAACAGAACCTTTGGAAATCAAAGAAAGAGAGAGGTTACTTTCTTTAGTAGGTCAAACAAGTTTAAAAGAACTAATGGTTTGGATCCAAAATGCAACAGCCATCATTTCAAATGATTCGAGTCCCATTCATTTTGCTTCTGCGTTTAATACACCTACAGTTATGATCTACGGCGCAACAATTCCAGAATTTGGTTATGGAAGTTTGTCTGACAAACATCGAATTATGCAAGTGAATGGTCTAAATTGTAGACCCTGTGGAATTCACGGTGGAAGGATTTGTCCAGAAGGTCATTTTCGTTGTATGTTAGACCAAAACCCCGTTCGCATTTTTGAAGCACTTGAGGAAGTGATTAAAACATGAAACAACCGCATTTAAAATCCAAAGAATATGATGCTGATACGTATCAAAAAAGAATCTCTAAAGTTCAGAAAAGATTAAAAAATGGAGAAATTCTGATTCTTTTTGCGGCGAATCATAAAATTCGTAACCGTGATGTAGAGTATAAGTTTAGACAAAACTCTGATTTTTATTATCTAACTGGGATTAAAGAAGAAGATTCAATTTTGATCGTAACATCCGAAGCTGTTGGTATGTTTTGTTTGCCAAAGGACAAAGAGAGAGAGATTTGGACTGGGATTCGATTAGGAAAAGATAAAATCAAATCGATGTTAGGTTTGAATTTTGTTTATGATTTAACTGATTGGGAAAAACAGAAATCAGCAATTTTAATAGGAAATCATACATTATATTATTTTTTTGGTGAAAACCCAGATAGAGACCGTGAACTTTTATTAGAATGTAAAAATCTATCAGAAAGAGCAAGAGAAGGGAAATTTGGACCACATCGAATTGAACATCCCAATTTTTTACATGAAGAACGTCTCACCAAATCAAAAGAAGAAATCCAAATTCTGAAAAATGCAGCAGAAATCACCAAACTTGGACATATGCGGATCATGCGAGAAAGTAAACCTGGTATGTACGAATATGAGCTGGAGGCGTTACTCGAACAAGAATACTTAAAGTATGGCTCAATTGGTGGAGGGTATGGACATATTGTAGCATCTGGCAAAAATGCATGCATTCTGCACTATGTAAACAATGATGACAAACTTTCGGATGGAGATTTGGTTCTAGTTGATTCAGGTGCGGAATGGAATTATTATACGGCTGATGTGACGCGAGTTTTCCCTGTTGGTAAAAAATTTTCCGAATCACAAAAGATGATTTATGAAGTAGTATTGTATGCACAAAAAAATGCAATCCAACATTCGGTCGCAGGAATTCCGTTTAATGAAGTCCATGAAAAAACAGTTCGATTTTTATCAGACTGCCTTCGTGAAATGGGATTTTTAAAAGGGAATCTGGATGAAATATTAGAAAAAGAAACCTATAAGAAGTTTTATATGCATCGCACGGGACATTATTTGGGTATGGATGTTCATGATGTGGGAAGATACTTTTTAGAAGGTAAATCAAGGCCTTTAAAAGACGGGCAAGTGGTTACTGTAGAACCAGGATTGTATTTTGATCCAAATGATGAATCAATTCCAAAAGAGTTTCGTGGGATAGGGATCCGTATTGAAGATGACATTCTCATTAATGGTAAAACGCCTATCAACTTAACAGAGTCCATTCCGAAGGAAATTTCAGAAATCGAATCTCTGAAAGTGTAACGATTTTAGTTCGGATCATGCCAAGAGAACTTCCTAAACGGTTTCGCTCCGTTCGTTATTTTGATCGTATCAGTTCAGAAATTGCTGATATTGTTCGCATCGAATTGGAAAAGTTAGGTTATCCTGGACTAACAACATCTCATTTCGAAATTTTAACGTTTTTGATTCGAACTTCGAAACCTATCAATATGACTCAAATTGCCAAAACAATTGAAAAAACAAAACCAACTTGTACTGTGCTCGTGAATCGATTGGTGAAAGAAGGTCTTGTGGATCGAAATCCTTCTCCTAGTGATGGAAGGGAATGGGCTATTTTACTATCAAAGGAGGGAAAAAAAATTCGGAAAAAAATCGTAACCATTTCCGCTAAATTATTATCCCTCCAAACCTGGGGGATTTCAAAAGAAAACGAGGATATTTTATATCCTATCCTCGATGAAATTTATAAACACATCCGAGACCGAAAGGGAATCGTTTGAATTTTTAAGATGTAAACACAGGCCTTCTGGCTTCAACAGAGGCGGAGATCCCTTCTTTTGCATCAGGTGATTGGATACTTGCAATCGTATTTTTTACATCTTCTTTTACTAAATCAAGTAACGGTTTGTGGACACTCAAAATTCCTTTTTTTGTATCTTTCATTGCAGAGTAAGAATTTTTTTTCAGTTTGGTTTGTAATGACTTCGACTTCTTTTTCAGGTCATCTTCTGTTTCTGAAATCTCTTCAAATAAAGTAGGGTACTCCTTTGCTTTAAAAGCATCACCGAGTAATACATGACGTTTTGCTAAGTCATAACCAACGGCTTCACCCATCAGTGCATAAACAAAAGAAGGCACTTGGATTCCAATTTTCACTTCTGGTAGTCCAAAACGAATGTCAGAAGTGGCAAATCGATAATCACAAACGAGTGCAAGCATCGCACCATACCCTAATGCATGTCCTGAAACTTCCGCAATGGTGGGCATTGGTAATTGGTAAATTTCAGTTAAGTTGTGATAAAATAGTTCTAAAAATGGAGCAAGATCTTTTGACATATCCATTGAACTAACAGTTGTCAAATCTAGGCCTAAAGAAAAAGATCCTGCAGAAGTACTTCTTAAAACGACAACTTTTGCTTTTGAATCTTTTGCTTGTTGGATTGAGTGTTTTAATGCCAAAAAAGACTCATTGGAAAAACTGTTCTTGTCATTAATCGCAAGTTGAATGATTCCGATTCCATCATTCAGTTCAAAACTTATCATATTTCCCTCGAATTGGTTAGATATCTAACCAATAATGAAATAGGTTATAAAAGCAAGGAGAAATTTATGAAAAATCTTGGAGGTAAGTGTGAATGACTTCTTTCATGACGGCAAGTCCAATGGGAAGCGCATCTTCGTCAAAATCAAAAAAGGTACTATGATGAGGGTGGATAAATCCCTTTTTCTCATTTCTAGATCCGATGAAAAAATAACACCCTGGTTTTTGCATCAAAAAAGCAGAAAAATCTTCTCCACCCATAGTGCGAGTATTTTCTTCCGTTAAGCAATTTTCACCGAGAACTGACTTAGCTGCCTTTCTGACAACATCAGCCATCACTGGGTCATTGATGGTTGGTTTGTCAATTCGTTTGTACTCCAAACGAATCTTGGCTCCAAAACCAGAACCCACTTGTTCAACCAATTGTTTCATTCGTTCTGGGATCATGTCGTAAACAGATTTTGAATACGTTCGAACCGTTCCATGTAAAACTGCAGTTTCTGGAATTACATTAAAAGCATTACCAGAATGGAATGATCCAACGGTTACAACGCAAGGTTCTAAGGGATCTACATTTCTCGAAACTAAAGTCTGTAAGGCGGTAACTAAATGACTACCAACAAGAATCGGATCTACAGTATGTTGTGGCATAGCCCCATGTCCTGAGGTACCTTCAACGGTGATTTTAAATTCATCAACGGAAGCCATCATAGTTCCATTGACGACACCCACTTTTCCTAAATCAATATGGTTCCAAACATGGAGGGCAAAAACAGAATCAACATGGTATCGTTCTAGTATGCCAGATTCAATCATCCTATCGGCACCCGATCCACCTTCTTCAGCTGGTTGGAAACAAAGTAAAACTCTACCTTTCGGTACAAAACTTGAAAATTCTTTTTTTAAATCAGAAGCTAACGCAAGTAAAATACTTGTATGCCCATCATGCCCACAGGCATGCATTTTCCCTTCATTTTTACTTTTGTAATGGTGTACATTTTCTTCATGGATGGGAAGTGCATCCATATCAGCGCGCACCAAAATGGTTTTTCCTGGTTTCCCAGAATCAAATAAGGCAACCAGGCCAGTTTCGGCAATTCCGTCTTCAACCGTAAATCCTAAGGATTCTAAGTGTTTTTTTGCAAAACTTGCCGTTTCTTTTTCTTCGTATTTGAGTTCAGGATTTTGATGGAAGGTACGTCGGTATAATACCATTTCATCTTTTCTATGTGTCGGAAACGATTTCATAATTTATCTGTTTCGAATTTAGCTCTTTTTTCTACTTCTTCCAAAATGGAATACAAATCTAAACCATACTTTTCAAAAAGTGAATTTTTTGCCAATTCGTAACGAACTAAATTGATATTAAAATTTATTTTGGCTTGGGTGACAGCAAGTTCCGTATTTGCCAAACTATCAAGTGCATTTTTGACATTAACCGCTGTATATCGTCCTTGTCTAAAACGTTCCATGAGTCCGTTATAAAATGTTTCAGTTTCTTTTTTGGTTTTTTGTAAGTCTTTGAGTAAAACATGACTTGCAATCAACGCTTCATGTCGAATCGCAATTTCTTGTTCAATTTCTTGCTCTAAATTTTGAATTTTTAGTTCATTGATTTTTAAGTTTGTTTCGGCATCTCGGATGGCAGCTTTGATTCCCAAATCCCATAAAGGATATGACATTTTTAATTCTGCTGCTATTTGTGGATACATAAAGGATGTAATACCACGTTGTCTTGCGATGAAGTTTTCTTGTGGAGATAAAAAGTTTTGTCCAATAGAACTATAAGATACGGTTGCCAAAAGAGAAGGATCATCTTCTGCCAATGCAGTATTTAATGCCAGTTTTGCGATTTCTCTTTCTCTTTTTAGGATTAAATAATCAGTTCGATGTGCTAATGCATACTCTACATCAGATTTGATATTAATATTTGTTGGTAATGTTTCACTTAAATCGGTCACACCTTCAATGGAAGAGGATGTATCAACATTCAGAATGCGGATTAGATTTCTTTCTGCTTCAATCCGATCCACTTTTGCTTTTTCAAGTAAAGACTGTGTTTTGAGGTAAGCTTGGTTCCATTGGTTTACTTCGAAACCTTCGGAAAGTCCAAGTCCAGTTTTTCGTAGTGTTAATTTCCGGATTTCCTCAGTATTTTTTGAAACTTTTTCATACGTTGCAATGCGGGAATCGACGATACTCAACGACCAATAATCAACCAGTATTTTTACGACAAGTTGAGTTAAGATATTAATGTAATTTTCTCTGACGAGGAGGGTTTGGTTTTTTAATAATTTCTCTTTTTCTTCTTCGTTTTTACCAAAACTATACTTCAGCAGTTCTTGTGAGAGTGTAGCAGAAATAGCACCCGTATACATAGGAGGAGCAGCAAGTAAACTAGCAAATCCCGCTGTAGAAGAATCTGGGTTTTCAAATGCGTTTACATCGTAACGAATGGTGCTGATTTCCGTTTTAAAATAAGTTCCTGTTTTGAATTGTTTTTCAATCCCAGCAGAAATTTTATCTTGGGAACGGATTGTTCCTGCAAAGATGTTATTTCTGTTACTTGGGAATAATTGTTTTGCAGATTGGATACTAGCCAAAGCCCGCCAAGAATACTTGGATTCATTTTTCCACTCAGGGCTGTCTGCCTTTACAATTTCCAATTTTGCATTTTGTACGATTGTATTGTTTTCTATGACTTGTTCAATTGCTTGGGCAATGGACAAACGAAGTTTTTTTGGACCTGGCCCTTGGAGAGGTTCTGGTACAACATCACCATTTTCCCACTGGGCAAGTTGCATCCGTTTGATGTCGTCATCAAAGTCGGAATCTGCCAAAACAGGGAAAGTTAACATACTCAAAGATATTAACCAGCTGGTCAACTTTTGAGATTTTGTGAGAAAACGTTTGGGGATAAAATTTTGTCTTTTCAATGGAAACTTTTTAAACCCCTTACAGAGACAAGATGAAAAAATCAATGTTGTCAATCAACCGAAAATGTAAAAAGCTTGGCCTGGAAAGCTTCTTTTCTGGGAGAACATTGTGGCAAATTTGTCTAAAAAACCGAATCGTTTGGTTCATGAAAAAAGTCCTTATCTATTACAACATGCACACAACCCAGTGGATTGGTTTCCATGGGGACCGGAAGCCTTCGAAAAAGCAGTCACGGAAGATAAAGTCATCCTTTTATCCATTGGTTATTCCACTTGCCACTGGTGCCATGTGATGGAACGCGAATCCTTTGAAGATGAATCCACAGCAGAAGTTTTAAACCGAGATTTTGTATGCATTAAGTTAGACAGAGAAGAACGTCCTGACATAGATAAAATTTATATGGATGCATTACATGCGATGGGTACCCAAGGTGGATGGCCTCTCAATATGTTTCTGACACCAATGAAGGAACCCATCCTTGGGGGAACCTACTTTCCACCTGAAAACAGGTATGGAAAAAGAAGTTTTAAGGAAGTATTAAAACTTGTGAACCAGGCTTGGATCCACCAGAAAGGTGAGCTTCTACAAGCAGCAAAAGACCTGACTATCTATTTAAAAGAGAATGAAACAAGAACCAATGCCGGACAAGTTCCTGAAAAACAAATTCTCATACAAAATTTCAATCGATACATCCAAGTTTATGATAAAGATTATTTTGGTTTCAAAACAAATTCTGTGAATAAGTTTCCACCAAGTATGGCACTAAGTTTTTTACTCGATTATTATATGATCGAAAAAGACAACCGTGCATTGGAGTTGGCATTTAATACAGCGTATGCCATGAAATCGGGCGGAATTTACGATCAAGTTGGCGGTGGAATTTGTCGTTATGCGACAGATCACGAATGGTTGGTTCCGCATTTTGAAAAAATGTTGTACGACAACTCATTGTTTGTCGAAACTTTGGCAAAACTCTACCGAATCACAAACGAAACTTTCTTTTTAGAAACGATTCAAGAGATTATCTCTTACATCGAAAGGGATATGCGTCTTAATGTGGGCGGAATTGCCAGTGCCGAGGATGCAGACTCAGAAGGGGTAGAAGGAAAATTTTATGTTTGGACAGAAAGTGAAATCAAATCTTTGGTTTCCGATGAGGAAATCCTAAATTTCTGGAATGTTACAGAAGAAGGAAATTTTGAACACAACCAAAACATACTCAACGTCTATTTTAAAGGAAAAAATCCCTTCACTCATGGAATCCAATTCAAAAAAGATTTTAAAGAACGAATTCAAAAAGCAAAAGACATTTTATTAGAAAGAAGGAACACTAGAATTCGTCCGTTACGTGATGATAAGATCTTAACGTCATGGAATTGTTTGTGGATCCGCGCATTACTTTCCAGTTATGAAGTAACTGGTGAAACGAAGTATCTAAACCAAGCAAAAGAGATATACGATTTCATTCTTACGTATTTGGTAAAAGAAAACGGATCCGTTTTGAGAAGGTTTCGAGATGGGGAAACCAAATACTTTGGCACATTGTCTGATTATTCTGAGCTGATTTGGGTATGTCTTCGTTTATTTCAGTTAAATGGTGGCATTCATTATTTCGAAAAAGGAATTCAAATTTGGGAATACTTAGAGAATCATTTTTTATCGGATGTGGGACCTTATTATGAATCTTATGAGGGGAATGAAGACTTAATTGTACGTACGATTGAAGGTTACGACGGAGTGGAACCTTCTGGAAATTCTACAATTTTACATTGTTTCTATTTTTTAAATTCTATGGGTTTTTTAAATGGAAAATTGGAAACAAAAGCGAATTCAATTTTTGCTTATTTTTTACCGGAACTCACGCAAAACTCACTCAGTTATCCTTCAATGTTATCCGCATTTCTAAAATTCCAAACTCCGTCGAAAGAAGTTCTTGTGGTTTATCGAAACCAATCAGAGGACATTGTAAAAAACATTCGGATGAAATTAAGCCAAATCAAAGATCCTACTCTTGTTTGGTGTGTCCTTAGTGAAGAAGAATGTCGTTCTTTGGAAAACAGATTGGGTTTGTTACAAGGACGAGATGCGGGAAATGGAATCCGTTATTTCGTTTGTCAAAATTTCCATTGTGAATTGCCAAAAGACAATTGGGAAGAAACCTTACAACTCATATCGCAATAGGAGATGCATCACCCCAAAGTCTATCCAATGAATAATAATTTCTCATTTCATCCGTCATGATGTGTACACAAATTTCACCATAATCGAGAAGGATCCAGCCTGTGGCGTCCTTCGGTAAATCGGCTAAATTTTGGCGTTTGACTGCCAGTTTTAAGGGTTTCATATACTTATCGATATCTTTCGCACAAGATCTACCTTGTGTTTCTGTTTTCACAGTAGCGATTACAAATAGAGATAAATAGGAATGAACATTTTTAAGATCGAGAAATTGAATATTTTCACATTTTTTATCAACTAATGTTTGTTTTATTTTTTTAAGATGTTCTAACGTTTCTGAACTGATATTTGGCATTTTAATCCTTGGAATTTTGAAAGTCTTCTCCGAGTATAACAGTGGCATCAAGGCCTAAGTCTTTTCGTAAAGAAAAGAAAACCTTTCTGCCTTGAAATGTTTCAGAAATTAAATCTGTATATTGTGTGTTTCCAGATCGATTTAAAATCACTGTGGATTTAAAACTCGAATCCCAAGCATTGTCAACGGTGAGAACTTTCAGACCTTTATCATTGAGTAATACTTTTCCATATCTGGCAAGTCCATTTTTTGCAGTTCCATTGAGAACCTCAATCCTTGCCCTTTCCCCTTCGCCAAAACTAGGAGACCTAAGTTCTCCAGAAAATTTATAAAATGCTACCTTTATAGTTTCCTCGTTAGCCTTTAAGATTTGGTCTTTGTATTTGGGACGTAACACTGGTTCACCTGGAACTTCGGAAACTCCAAATTGGATTTTTTCCTTTTTCAAAAAGTCGACCAAAGTTTCCCATTCTTTCGAAGATAGGTTTGTAGTCATTTGGCTATGCAAATAGGTGAGTTTTTGTTTACTCAATATGTCCCGTTTTTCATGGAAAGTTTCAAAAAGTGTTAACATCACAGTTTCTTGGATTTCCAATCTTCTAAAGTAAGAAATCATCGAATCATCGGAAAGAGAACTCATCCAATCGAAACAATCTTCACCATCTAAAACATAAGATTCTTTGTTTCGATTGTAGTTTTTTGTGATGTGTAACGACTTTGGTTCGAAAAAAAATTGTAATCCACCAAGTAAATTCACCCAATTTTGAAATTGTTCCTTGGTCCATACGATTTTGAATGGAATGTTGGAATCCAAGGTATCCTCTAAAACAGATTCAACATAGGAGGGAGCGGAACTACCTTTTTCTTTTAATGATTTTTCACCATCATCAAAACTAGTTTTAGGATTAACAAAAAATAGTGCTGCCTTTCTTTCATTGGGATAAAATTCAGCATATAAAGAAAATAAGTATTCGTCTTTATCACCCAAAACCGAAAATAAAATCGGCATTCGTTTGCTTTGTGAAAATTTTTGGTCTAAGGAAAACCCGGTTTTTGACCTTAAAATTAAAAACAAAATGGCAAAAATAAAAAAGGCGCCCGCGATGATGAGAAGTGTTTTTGCTGGTATGGTTTGTTTTTCTTTTGTTTCACGTAACATCTATTAGATTTCCTTTAATGATAACAATGATTGGTTATAAGTTAAAAAAGTATGAGGATGGATGATTTCTTTTTTTTCCATTAGAAATGAGATCGTCTGGAATGCTTTCATAAAAATGCCAAAATCTAAGTTTTCTTTTGTTTTTTGAATCCATTCCTCTAACTTCAAATTCCTATAACAATAATCCGATCCTAAAAAATCCGCCGCATAAAGAATTTGATCTAATAAAGTGGGTTTAGGATTTCCCAAGGTATGATTTTGGATGGCCGATTGGATTTCCTGATCGTAAAAATCGTAATTTTTTTTTAGGAAGAGGGGAGCCGAATAAGCATGTAAGGCTTGGAAGGGAATCCCATCTGTTTCTAAATTAAATTCAGCGAACAAACTTTGATGGACATCCATTTTTTTTTGTTTGGTGATGTCATGGCATAATCCTGCTAAGTAAGCTTTATTTGGATCTTCGTATCCATGTACCAACGCCAATTCTTTTGCATAGGAAGCCACTCGTAAAATATGTTGCCATCTAGTATCCGTGACATGATTTGGAATTTCTTTTTGGAAGAATTGTATCCAGTCATTCAATTGTGTGGGAGTGAAATTCATTTTTCATCTCCTCCGAAAGATTCTCCTACTTGTAGATAAGAATCTAATAAGGACTTTGTTTGGGGTAAAATCGAATGATTTTGCCATTCATGGTTTAGTTGGTTCCTGATTTCAGTACTACTCATTTTGACGATTGGGTTGTTTAAAACCAATACTTGTTTTTCATCTATGAAGTTTGGGATCAAAATCGGATTCGGAGATTCCGTAATACGCCTTACAACGATTAATTTATTTATTTTCTGTAAGATAATATCGAAGGATTTCCATTCGTTAAAATTTTGTAAATTGTCTTCACCTATGACAAGGGAAATGTTTCCATTTTTTTCTAAGGATTGTAAACTTGTTATGGTATCGATCGTGTAACTAGTTGTTTCTTTTTTAATTTCTTCATCCCATAAGATTACATTTGGGGATAAAAATTCATGGAATTCAGATTGGCATAAGGACCAAATTTCATCCTTAGAAAATTTTTTTTCATTCAATTTAAAAGGAGATAAAAAATTCGGACAGATATAGATTTTGGATTCGGGAAACTGTTTTTGTAGGGAAGAGATCACATGTCTATGACCAATGTGTGGGGGATTAAAACTTCCACCAAACAAAATCACATCCATTTTACCCTCGGACTTGTCCTTTTCCTGTAACATACGTTGTGGTGGTTGTTAGGTGGATGAGTCCCATTGGTCCCCTGACATGTAATTTCCCTGTTGAAATTCCCACTTCCGCACCAAGTCCATATTCACCACCATCATGAAACCTTGTGGAACAATTCACAAAAATGGCAGCACTATCCAGTCCCTGTTGAAAAGTTTGGATTTCTGTGATGTCTTCCGATAAAATACATTCCGTATGACCTGAGCTGTATTTTTTGATATTTTCCATTGCTTCCTCTATGGAGTTCACAAGTTTGATACTAAGCCTTGTGTCTAAAAACTCTGTAGAATAATCGTCTTCAGTGGCAAGTGGGATTGTTGGTTCGATTGATTGGATAGAAACATCACCAAGGATCCGAACCCCATTTTGTTTTAATTCCTGTAACAAAACTTTAATGTTTGGGTAATTTTTATGGATGAACAAATTCTCCAAAGCATTACAAACTCCAGGTCTTTGGATTTTCGAATTTACAAGAATTGGTAATACAATTTTTTCGTTGGCTTTGTCAGACAAATATAAGTTAGTCACACCTTTATCGTGTTTAATGACAGGGATTTTGCTATTTTCTGAAACAAACCGGATGAGAGCCTCTCCACCCCTAGGTACAATGACATCAATTAAATCATCCAATTGAAAAAAGGGAAGCATCGCTTCTCTGTTTGTATTGTCTACGAAACTGACAACTTCCTTGCTCACACCTGGTAAGCTTGAATCTTCGATGGCTTTGTGGAAGAGGGAGGATAAAATGAAATTTGAATGATACGCTTCACTGCCACCACGTAAAATACAAGCATTCCCTGACTTAAAAGACAAAGAGGCAATGTCTACGATGACATTCGGTCTCGATTCAAAAATCGTCATCACAACACCGATGGGAACTCGTTTTGTCAAAAGTTCAAGCCCATTGGGAAGGATGGTCCCTCTGACTACTTCCCCTACCGGATCTGGGAGGTTCCTAATCTCTTCAATGCTCTTTGCCATCCCATGGATTCGTTTGGAATCAAGGAGCAAACGATCCATCATAGAGGAACTTAATCCCTTATCTTTCCCATTTTTTAAATCAATTTGGTTTTTTGTTATGATTTCAGTTTCATTTTCTAACAGCAGTTTTTCAAACCGAAGTAAAACCGTATTTTTCTGGTTTGTGGTAAGTTGTTTTAAACTCCGACTAGCTTCTTTTGTTTTTGTCGCAATGGTTTTTGCATAAGTGGTATAGTCTTCAGCCATAAATTACTCCGTTGGAAAAGAAAAAAAGTGAGATTGGATTTCGGAAGCAGTAGGGGTTCGGTGAGAGAATCCATCATTGGCAATAAGAGTACCGAACGATTCGTTCGTGAAAAATTGGCCTATTGCATGTTTTTTTTCACCATTGACAATTCCCGTTTTGATTCCAAATGGTAACAAGAGTTTTGCGGCATTAATTTTTGTAAACATCCCGCCTGTTCCTGGTCCGGAAGGTCCTGTTGCGAGGGATTCTGTTTTTTTGGAGATTTCCGTAAATAAATCAATCTTACGATTTCCCTCTAAAAATCCATCAACACCAGTGAGAATTAGGAGTAGGTCTGCACCCACGATGGATGCTACTAAGGCAGATAAAATATCATTATCGCCTAAATTAAGTTCTTCGGTAGAGACGGAATCATTTTCATTGACGATCGGTAAAATTCCCCAATCCAAAAGTTGGCGAAAGGTTTGTTTTAGATTTGTGAAACTGCTATCTTCATTTAAGTCTTTGCGACCAAATAAAATTTGCGCAATCGGAATGTTCACTCGGCTAAAAAAACTTTCATACAAATTGAGAAGTTTGTTTTGACCCATAGCTGCAAATGCTTGTTTTTCTGCGAGAGACGTTTTCCCATTCGGTAAAACACCCGTTCCACTTTTATCCACGAGTAGTTTTTTCCCTTGGGCGATGGCACCAGATGAGACAAGGATGACTTCTTTTCCTTGGTCGCGTAGAGTTCTTATATCACCGACTAAATCATACAAAAAATCATTAATTTTGGATTCTTCGCCTGAAACTCGCGCACTTCCAATTTTAATGACGATGAGTTTTGCGGCTTCGAGAGATTCTAAAAAATCCTTACGTGTTTTCATAAACTAACTTTGCTTTTTCGGGAAAAAATACTTTATCAATTCGTTCCAGTAGGTATTCTAAATTGTTTTCTTTGTCAGCAGAGATACAAACAATCTCACCAAGAGAAGAATAGTTTTTTTGGATTTCTTCGGTAAAACTAGGGTCGTTATCCCAAATATCCATTTTATTGATGACAATCAGGTACTTTTTATGAAGAAGAGACTCGTTATAATTGCCGAGTTCACTTCGTAACATTTCTAACTCTTCTTCTAATTGTAAATTCCCACCATCAAATAAAAACAAGATCCCTTGTACACGTTCAATGTGTTTGAGAAAACTAATCCCAAGGCCCACTCCTTTGGATGCACCTTCTATGATTCCTGGAATGTCAGCCACTGTGTATCGAAATAAATCTTCATGTCTATGCACCACACCGAGATTAGGTGATAGGGTGGTAAACGCATACCCTGCAATTTTGGGATGTGCATGTGTGATTTTCGCAAGAAGAGTCGACTTACCAGCGTTTGGTAAACCAACTATGCCAATGTCGGCGAGGAGTTTTAATTCTAATCGTAAGGAAAAGGAATCACCATCTTCCCCCGGTTGGCTATAACGTGGTGCTTGTTGTACGGAAGTTTTAAAAAAAGTATTGCCTTTGCCACCACGTCCACCTTTCGCAATGGTAAACGTTTCCCCATCATGACTAAAGTCGTAAATAAGTTCCATTGTGACCGCATCAATGATTTGGGTTCCAATGGGAACTTTTAGGAGTAAATCTTCTCCATTTTTCCCATTTCGGTTTTGGCCAAGTCCAGGACCTCCGTCTTCTGCGGCATACAGGCGGTCGGGTAGGAAATTTTCCAAGGTCATCATACGACCTTCGGCAACAAAGATCACATCGCCACCTTTGCCTCCGTCACCCCCATCAGGACCACCAAATTCGACAAACTTCTCTTTGTGGAAGTGGACAGAACCTGCCCCTCCGTGTCCGGCTCGAATTTGAATGGGTACTTCGTCGATAAATCCGCTCATAGTTTCCTTTGGTCAAAAAAAAACCCGTTTAAGGATGACCTAAAACGGGTTTTGTCCTCTCTTATTTTTGAGAGGATTAAGCTTTCGGGTAAACGGAGATTTGTTGTCTTTCTTTTGTTACGTGTTCGAAAGTCACAATCCCGTCAACGAGTGCATATAGAGTATGATCACGACCAATCCCTACGTTTTTACCAGGTTTGTATTCAGTTCCTCTTTGGCGTACGATAATGTTTCCAGCAATTGCTTGTTGGCCACCATATACTTTTACACCAAGTCTTTTCGATACCGAATCACGACCGTTCTTTGTGGAACCACCACCTTTTTTTGTAGCCATTGTTTACCTCTTAATTAGTTCGTTGTGGATGGAAATCGCATTTGAGTGGGAATGTTCTAAACTTCTCAAACCAAACTCAACCATGGCAAGAAGGCTTTGGTAGCCATCTATTTGGTTTTGTTTGACAAGAAACCGAAGAAACCCGTCTCGTTTCTCTTCTTTTTCCAAACTGCCTTGTGATGCCAAATACGAGTGAGCACTCTGCACGAGAGTGGAAACTCCGGCACACAAAAGATTTTCGCCTTTCGAACCTAGGTTCGTTGGAGAATGTCCTTCCAGTTGGATTCCTGCGATTTTCCCTCCTAAATCTTTAAAAATTGTACTATAAATCAATTAACCGCTGATCGAAACTACTTGCAGTTTTTGGAGTTGTTGTCTGTGACCCCAAGACTTCTTATAGTTCTTTCTTTTTTTGTATTTAAAACCGTGGATTTTTTCACCCTTGCAGTCTTCTAATACCTTTAAAGTGACTTTTGCCCCAGACAATGCTGGTGACCCAATGTTCACTTTGTTATTATCGGAAAGGAGTAGGACTTTCGTTTCTACTGTGCTTCCAACCGTGTTTCCTGTTTTTTCTGCGACGAATACCTGGTCAGGAGACACTTTAAATTGTTTGGCTCCAAGTTCAATGATGGCGAACATATAACTATCCTAATCTCTTTCTCGAATGTAGTTCTTACCAGGATTTCTGAAAGGCACCTCTTGTCAAACTGAAATCCCCATTTACAGCCTAAGCGGATTGGAATTTCTGGTAAAAACAATGGAAATTCGCAACATAGCCATCATCGCACACGTCGACCACGGTAAGACGACACTAACAGATTGTATCCTTCGCCATACGGGCGCCGTAACCGCAAAAGAAGACCGAGAAAGAATCATGGATTCCAACACTTTGGAACAGGAAAAAGGGATTACGATCCTTGCCAAGAACACTTCGGTAAAGTACAAAGGAACTCGCATTAATATCGTAGATACTCCAGGTCACGCTGACTTTGGTGGAGAAGTGGAACGAGTTCTGTCCATGACAGACTGTACACTTTTACTAGTGGATGCATTCGACGGACCAATGCCACAAACTCGGTTTGTGCTTGGGAAATCACTCCAACTCGGACACAAACCAATTGTGGTTGTGAACAAAGTGGACCGTGAAGGGGCAAGACCAGGATTTTCTGTAGACAAAGTATTTGATTTGTTTAGTGACCTAGGTGCCACCGAAGAACAGTTAGACTTTCCTATCATTTATGCTTCTGCCAAACAAGGATGGGCAGTAAATCATCTTTCGGAAGTTCCAGGATCGAACATTGAACCACTTCTTGATAAGGTTTTGGCACATGTACCTGCAGTGAAAAACGAAAGTGACAAACCACTCCAATTCCAAGTCACAGCACTGGATTATAATGAATATGTTGGTCGCATTGCCATTGGTAAAATTTACCAAGGTACCATGAAAAAAGGCGCTGATGTGACTCTTGCCAAAACAAACGGAACCACAGCCAATTATAAAATCACAAAACTTTATGGTTACGAAGGACTCACTCGTTACGAAATTGACGAAGCAGGATCTGGAGACATCGTTGCCATGGCAGGAATTCCAGATGTGTTCATCGGGGATACTGTATGTGATATGGGAAATCCACTCCCACTACCTGCGATCCAAGTAGAGGAACCAACAGTATCGATGTTCTTTATGGTGAACAATTCACCGTTTGCTGGGAAAGAAGGAAAGTTTGTTACAACACGTAATTTACGCGAACGCCTTGACCGCGAATTAGAAACCAACGTAGCACTTCGTTTGGAAGAAACTGAAGACAAAGATCGTTTCAAAATTTTAGGACGTGGAGAACTCCACTTATCCATCCTCATTGAAAACATGAGAAGAGAAGGATACGAACTCCAAGTTTCTCGTCCCGAAGTAATCATCAAACACAACGAAGCTGGTGAAAAGATTGAGCCTTACGAAACCCTCGTAATGGACCTTCCAGACCAATACACAGGGGCTGTGATCCAAGAACTAAACCGCCGTAAGGGTGAGTTAACAGGAATGGATGCGCATACTTCTGGTATCACTCGTGTGGAATACACAATTCCAACTCGGGGACTCATTGGTTTCAGAGGTCATTTTATTTCGGAAACTCGTGGAGAAGGGGTAATGTCTAGCCGCTTCTTACGTTTTGATAAATACAAAGGGGAAATCCCTGGCCGTAAAAACGGAGCACTTATCTCTATGGACTCAGGGGAATCCACTGCGTATGCACTCTGGAAAGTGCAAGAACGTGGGGACCTTTTCATTGAACCACAAGTAGCGGTGTATCCTGGTATGATCCTTGGAATGAATAGTCGGGATACAGATTTAGAAGTGAACCCAGTGCGTGAGAAAAAACTCACAAACGTTCGTGCTTCTGGATCGGATGAAGCCATCCGCCTTGTTCCACCGAAAAAGCTCACTTTGGAACAATCCATTGAATTTTTAGATGATGATGAACTTCTGGAAGTAACGCCTGCAAGTTTGCGTCTTCGTAAAAAGGTTTTGGATGCAAGTATGAGAAAAAGATCCAGTGGTGGCAGATAAGTAAAATTGAATCATTTCACTTATCTGGACTAAAAAGAAAAAAGGGACTAAATCATTAGTCCCTTTTTTTTTGCACTGAAAAAAGTTGCGGTAATTGGAATCTAATTAAAATCCCAATCCTTTTAACGCATTCCCTGCACCAGGTATCTTTTTTAATGCGTCGCCTGCTTTTCCTTTGATCACTTCTTTTACAGCCCCGCCGATGAGGTCTGTTAACGTTCCGATTCCAACACCAAGTTCTACATTTGGATTTCGAATATCACCATAGGTCCGAAAAGGAATAAACAAACGATCATCCTTTACTAAATTCCCTACAATCTTATTCCGAAGTTCTTTTGGATCCCCTTGGCCTTTGGTTGCTTGTTTGATTTTTTCATCTACAGAAGCGAGGGATTTTTTAGATTCTGCTTCATCATACAACATACCCATTTTCATTTCATGGTAATTTGTTGTAGTGATGATGTAGGATCCTTTTGTGATTTGTAGGTCATAATTCTTTGTTGGGAAAGTAGGTTCGTCAAGGAAAGTGACCTTACCGTTGCTATACTCGACTTGGAAACTTACATCTTTTTTAAGTTCCGCTTTTTCTTTTAATTTGTCTAGTTTAAGACCTGCTTGGTTAAGAGCCGGAAGTTCTCCAGCTATGGCATCAAAGGCAGCAAAACCAGAAAGGAACGAATCTTCTTTCATGGTCACTTCGTAAATTACCTTCGGGTTCACTAAACCTGTTTTTTCCACGAACGGAGTTACCTTTCCACCGGTTTCCAGTAAAAACTTTGCAGCCTCTTTTTTGTTTTTCCCGATGATCGTTACATCAGTATCAAAATTTACCTTTAGGCTGTTATGCGAAGCTAAATCACTTCCATCAATATCAATGTCCTTTAATTCCAAATCCAATTTTTGGACTAGGATTTGTTGGCCAGTTTTACGCATATTCACTTGGATATTCCCTTCTTGGATTCCAACAAGACTCATTTGAATCGCAATGGGAATGTCTTTGATCGAAAATGGACCAGAAGGTGGTTCACTTGCTTTTTCTTTCGCTTCCTTTTCTGCTTCTGCTTTTTTCTCTGCTATTGCCTCAGGGGAAAGTGTGGGATTTTTTTCACCATTCACAATTTTGGGAGTTTTAAATAGGGAAGTTAAATTATTACCACCATCTTCATACATGGTAAGAGCGATATCAGGTTGTTTTAAGACGAGTTTATTAACTTTGACGGTTTTTGTTAAGAGTGCTAAAAACGAAATTTTAACATCAACTTTACCTAGTTGGATCGTACCTTTTGGTTTTGATTTCCTTTCCTCTAGAGGGATTCCTCTATTCGCAATCTCATCCCTTGGCGCAAGGATGATCCCTTCAATTTCAATGCCTGAAAGAACATTGAAGAGATTGATATTTACTTTTTCAACATGTGCTCTGACATTTAAGGAAGATTCAATTTGTTTGACTAGAAAGCTCGGAGTGATGATACTTCCTGCAAATACAAATGCGATGATAATGATTAAAAGAATTGAAGCAATAAACCCAACAATTCCATAACCTATTTTTTTCATAGTAACTCCTGATTCCATCTAAAACGGTGGACTAGAGACTATATCGATTTAGGAAACTGTAAAGTAAAAAAGGAAAGAAATTAATTCAAAAACCTTACAGAACTTATGATATTGGTTAATTGTTGGAATAATTCATCTCCCACTTCTTCATCAGAATTGTAAGTTAAGAGGATCATTCTTTCTTTATTTGCCACCATATACACCATCCAAACGCGATCTTCTCTCTGGAATTCACAAGCTCGAATGTTTGTTCCTTCGTTATTTTCAAAAACCGCAACTTTCTCTGGGTCATAATCTATTTCATGAATTTTGAGATAATTTTCGAGTTCTTTATCTACATCAAAATGTTCGAGTTTTGATTCAAAGGCATATACTTGTAAGGCACCACCACCATCGGGATGGAAAAATGCGGGAATTTCTTCAACCACCATATGTTCCCAGTTGACTGGAAATAAAAAAGAATACCACCCTTGTGGAGAGCGAAATTGTTTGTACATTGGTTTTGTCATAAGAATTCCCTTTTCTTTCCAGTAAATCTATGGAGGAATGGCAGTAAATGATTTTCAAATCAAAATGGCAATGCTTAGTTCTAGTTTTATGTTTTGGTAGTTTTTCCGTTTTTCCCTTACATGCCCAAATCTCGGGGTATGATGTTGCCTATCCCTCCGCATATTTACTCGGACTTTCTTCACAAGGTGTAGTGAGTTCAAACCCTATGGCTAGTTTGTATGGAAATACTGCATTTTTATCATACCAATCCAAACATATATTGGATACTTCTGCAAATGTCAGTTATGCGAATCCAAACATTTCTCCTTTGTATTTATCAGGCGCGGGGTACTTTTCTTTTTCTGAATCAATAGGATTTGGCATTCGTGGAAAACCTGTTTACTTACGTTCGTTCCCTGCTGATGAACGGTTTTCCAATTATGCATTCCAAGCGTTTGTCAATTGGAAGTTGAATCCTTATGTTTCCTTCGCCATCCAAGTAGGTCCTGGAGTTTCCGGGAGACTTGGAGGTTATAGTTCGTATTCATGGAATGTATCTGTATCTACTGCAATTCAGTATGAAAATTTCAGATTTGGGATTTTATTAGAATCACCGGGCACATATCGGTTTGATGAATACTTAGGTTCTGAACGATTAAAGGAAAAATTACCAGAAAGGTTGATGTTAGGAATTGGGTATAAATGGAACGATTGGTTGGAATTACAATTGGAAGGTTCCCGAAAATTTTATGAAAACACATCCGTTGACCTAAATCATAAATCACAGTATATACCTTATCCTGTTAAGACCATGTATTCAGGTAATATCAGTTTGGCGATTGGAAAAATGGAATCATTCCAAGTTTTAACAGGTGTTGGGCGAGAGATTCGTATGGAACAAAGTTTACGAGGTTTTTATACGGCATCGCTTGGAGTTGCGGGTTCATTTTTCCCAAGTTGGTTTGGAGAAGGATTGTATTATGCAATTTCCCTGCAAAGGTCAGGCATCAGTGTAAAAGAAAGAGATGGAGGAGAATCAAGGATGGCCATCCAAGTGCAGACACAGTTCTAATCAAGAACACCATTTGCTTATAATATAAGCATTTTGGTTGTTTTCCATAAAGACAAATTTTACGTTTTGTGCAGATTCCATCCAGTTTGTAGAGAAATATAGGATATTTTTACTTCTTTAGGCGAGATGCATCGTCGGTACGATACTTGCATCTCAAAGGCAAAGGTATCCAATATGGTTGATTTCAAAGTTTCCAAACGAATGCTCGTCAACTTCCGCGGACAGAACAAAGTTGTGGGAGGATTAACAGATAAAGATAAAATTGCAATCCTCCTTTATATCTCCAAAGAATTTGCCAATTTAGATAGAGAAGACCAACTCTTTTCCAAGGTCATCCTGATATGCCAGGAAATATTTGAGTCGGACAACACCACACTCAGGTTATGGGATGGTGAGTTCTTAGTCCCAGTTAAATTTGTCAAAGAAACAGAACCACCTCGCAGAAATTTAAAAATAGGTGAGGGGTATTCTGGGACTGTATTTGAAACCAAAGAACCAATTCTTGTGAACGATTTGTCCCGTTCTGCTCATTACTTTGATGAAGGGGAAAAAACCAAATCGGTGATGTGTGTTCCTATCATGCAAAAGGAAGAAATCCTTGGAACTCTTGCAGTAGAAAGTGAAAGGGAAAATTTTTATATCATTGATGATTTGGAAATCCTTGAAGCCTTAACTTCCCAACTGGCACTTGCTTTATATGGAGTGCGCCTGATTGAAGGACTTGTCACGGCAAGGGCAAGGGAAGCCGCCATCTTAAACCAATTAGAATGGGATTTGAAAATGGGACGAAATGTCCAAAGCCAAATCCTACCCCAGGACTTAAGTGCATGGAATGGAATTTATTTTGCAAGCCATTACGAACCAATGGCAGAAGTCAGTGGAGATTTAGTCGACATTGTAAGACAAGGTCATTCGTTAACTGCCATTAACATTGATGTATCGGGACATGGAATTCCAGCAGCTCTTGTCACAATGGCGATCCACCATCAGTTCCGACGTTCCGTCATGGCAGGACTTGGTCTTACTGAAATCATGGAGGAGTTAGGTGAAAAATTACGGGAACAACTCCCTGAATCTACCTACTTCACTGCCTTTATGGTTCGTATTTTTAGTGATTATACCTTTGGATATGTGAATGCAGGCCACCAACGGATGTTACATTACAAAGCTTCCGATGATACCTTCATTCAATATGATACCAAAGGAGTTCCTTTAGGAATTTTGCCAGTCCGCAAAATCGATTATGAGGAAAAACAAGGCAAACTCGAACCTGGTGACTTTTTACTTTTGATCTCAGATGGATTCAGTGAACAACGAAACCATTTAAAAGATGAAGTAGGTGTGGAGAGAATCCAAACCTGGTTACATGATGAGAGAGAAAAACTTGTCATTGAAGGAAGAGGAAAAGTGGATCTAAAAAAATTAGCATCCTCTTTTATCAAACGTTTCCGAACTTACCAAGGAGAAGTCCCGAATGGAGACGACTTAAGTTTTCTCTTTCTATATTGTGGTGATTCAATTCCTGAAGCATCTCATTATATCCAACTAGCAAAACAATCCAATTCCAAAATGAAAATGGAAGAAGCCTATGCTCAAGCTCTTAAAGCATTTAGTATCGATTCTTCCTTAAAAGAGATCTTGGTATTTCTTGGGAAAATGTATTACAGAGATGGAAAGTATACAGAAGCCATTCGTTACTTAGAAGAGTATTTAAGAACTTCCGGTGATAACACAGCTGCTTCTCATTTTATGATGGGCAGAGCATATTACAAAGCTGGTATGATTTCGGAAGCAAAACGAGCTTTAAAGATGGCACTTTCCAGTGACCATAGTTTTGCGAAAGCGAGTATATTACTTGCACAGTGTTATTTAAAAGAAAATGCGAAACCAAAAGCGATTAAGGTATTACAACAAGGCGTAAAAAACACACCTCAAAATCTGGAATTAAAAACTTCACTTTTGAGATTAGAATCACATACCCAAAAGGTCAGTTAAGGAACGTTATATGAGACATTTCGGAGTTTATTTTAGTTTGATAGGATTACTGTTGGTAAGTAATGTATTTGCAGATACGGTCATTACCCCTGACAAAGATAGTTTGGAATCACTCGTCAAGGAAATGGCAGAGATCAAAACCTCACTGGCAGAGACAAAACTGGCATTGGAAACCACAAAACAAGAGGCAAATTGGGTTTGGACTTGCATCGCTGCCTTCCTTGTATTTTTTATGCAAGCTGGTTTTGCCTATGTGGAAGCGGGATTCACACGTGCTAAAAATGCAGTGAACATTCTCATGAAAAACTTTTCTGACTTAACAGTGGGAGCGATAGCATATTGGCTCATTGGATTTTCAATTATGTTTGGTCCTCAAATCGTGAGTGGATTTGGAATTGGTCTTCCATCATTTGCCGAATCTCTCATCAATGCAGAGGATGGGAGTATGGATCCATCCAAGTATACCTTTTTTATCTTCCAGATCGTATTTGCTGCCACAGCCGCAACGATTGTTTCCGGAGCAATGGCGGAACGTACAAAATTCTCAGCATATCTGATTTTCTCTGTGGTGATTACTGCTTTCATTTATCCCGTGTTTGGTTCTTTTGCTTGGGGGAGTTTACTTGGGATCTCAACGGGTTTTCTCGAAACTTTAGGACTTGGTGGTGGAGAAGGTGTTGGGTTTCATGATTTTGCTGGGTCAACAGTTGTCCATAGCATCGGTGCATGGGCAGGGCTTGCAGGTGCCATCGTAGTTGGACCTCGTATGGGTAAATTCCAATCCGATGGTCGCGTGTATCCAATTTTAGGCCATAATATGTCAATGGCGGCACTTGGTGTTTTTATTTTATGGTTTGGATGGTTTGGCTTTAACCCTGGTTCGACGACTTCGATCGAAGGAGGGAGTTTTGCTAAAATTGCTGTTGTGACTCATATGGCAGCTTGTGCTGGTGCCATCAGTGCTATGGTTCTCACATGGTATCTATTCAAAAAACCAGAAATTGGCCTCACTCTCAATGGTGGCCTTGCAGGTCTTGTTGCGATCACCGCACCTTGCGACAATGTCAGTATCTTCGGTGCTGTTCTCATTGGCCTTGTGGCAGGAGTCCTAGTCATCATTTCCGTTCTTTTTTTAGACAAACAAAGGATTGATGACCCCGTTGGTGCAGTTTCTGTTCATGGTGTTTGTGGTGCCTGGGGGACTTTGGCTTATGGTCTTTTTAGTCTCGATACAGGACTCTTTTATGGGGCAGGTTTTGCTCAATTTGCTGCACAGGCGATTGGAGTTGTGACTGCGTTTTTTTGGGCATTTCCTGTGAGCTTTCTGGTATTTTATTTGATCAAAAAGACAGTTGGCCTTCGGGTTTCGGAAGAAGAAGAATTGTTAGGATTGGATATTTTGGAACACGGAAACGAAGCTTACCCCGTTTCGAAATAGTCCTTGACCCTAGATTTTCTCTATGGGGAAGTCTAGGGTGTGTTTCGTTTTTTTCTATTTTTACTCCTTTTCTGTTATGGTTGTTTTGAATACGAGGAGACCATTCTCTTTCGTAAAATGAGTTCCGGAACGGTGGAAATATCATATACCGTTCCTCTCAAAAAAGATTCCAACGAATCCCTAGTTAAATTTTTGCCCACTTCGAAAGAAGAAATCCTAACATCTATTAAGAAGAAATCAAATAACAATTTACAAGTAAGAGATTTTACGTTTCGAGAATTAGAAAAATCAGAAACAACTGATATGTATTTCAAACGAAAAGGAAAAGTTTCTTATAAATTGGATTTTGAAGATCCCGTTCATCTAGAGGGAGTTCTCATTGGAACATTTTCGATCAAACAAAAACCAAGATCTTTGACAGTCAAACGAGACTTCCCCAATCTCACGGATAATGCAATTCTTGATTCCAGTGCTGGAGAGAAAAAAATCATATCGGAAACATCACGATTGTTAAGGGAAGGGAAAATCCAATTCAAAGTTTTGTTCCCTAAAGATTCTGAATGTAGTTCCAATCGCGGATTTATAGGACTTGGTAATTTGGTCTACCAAATCCCATTGCAGGAAACTTTAGAAAATGCAGAAGCAAAAACTTGGGAATACAAAATCCGTTTTTTTTAGAATTAGAGTAGACCCAATTCTTTTGCAGTTTGGACGAATAAGGCAAACCCATCTAAATTTTTCTTCTCAGGAATATAATGTAATTCTTGTTTGAGATAACGCTCTGTTATGGCGATAGGAAGGCGTTTTTCTTCACTGATGATGGTTGGAAGTTCTTTGAGTCCATACTCGAGTGCTTTTAAAAAAATTTGATTGTCCCATTCTTTTCCCTTTGGATAAGCCCAGAACGCAAAACAAAAATAGAGTCCAGTGATTCGATTCCACCACTCGGCAAGGTCAATGGCGCGGTATCCATCGATTGGTGTTTGTAAAAGGGCATGGTCACCAAATAATAAATGGGATCCAATCCCTGAATCCATCATTTTGGAAATTTCCTTAGCATCAGTAGGAACCACTTCGATTTTTTTACCATACTCTAACTGGAATAAACATTGTAACAGGCAAACACTGGACCTGGATCCTTTGTCTGTATAAACTACATTGGGAATCCCTGGTTCTGTTTGATTTTGGAAGAATAAAACAGAACGAACAACGTCACGAGCACAAACTCCTACAATTTTAGTGTAATCAAATTGGTTTTTGTTTCGTTCACATTCGATGGATGAAACAAGGGCACAGTCGAGTTCTCCCTGTTTGAGTAGTTCAATGAGAACACTTGGGTTCTCATACACAGGGGTAAATGCAAGGGACTTTTCAAAATAGAGGGTAAGTGGGCGTGCATTTAGGTGTTTTACGATACCAATCTTCAAGAAGCTACCTCCATTGGAAAAAACAACTTGTCAGAATCAAAAAACTCTGTTGAATCTTCGTGAGGGCAAATTGGACTTTCGAACATCTTTAAACACAATCGGTGATGCCGAGTTTGAATTCATCAAAAATTTAGTGTACAAACAAGCAGGAATTTTCCTCGCTCCACACAAAAAAATCATGGTGCAGTCTAGACTCAACGCAAGGTTACGTACACTCGGGATCCAAAGTTTTGAGGACTATGTGGCAAAACTCAAAATGGATCAAAATTTTGCGACCCAAGAGATGCAAGAACTCATCAATCGCATAACAACGAATAAAACTGATTTTTTCCGTGAAAACCACCATTTTGAATTTTTAAAAAACGATTATTTCCCTCAGCTGGAAAAAGAAGCCGCTGAAACGGGGGCATCAAAAACATTGCGTATATGGTGTTCAGCATCTTCCACAGGAGAGGAACCTTATTCGATCGCAATCACAGTGTATGATTATTTCCAAAACAAACCAGGTTGGAATTGTAAAATTTATGCATCAGACATAGACACCCAAGTGCTCACAACTGCTAAAAAAGGTGTGTACCGGGATGATCGATTGGAACCAGTTTCAGAAACATTGAAGAAAAAACACTTCAACCAATTTACCGAAAAAGACCATGTGTTTTATGAAGTAAAACCTCACCTCAAGGCCCTTGTTGACTTTCGTCAAATTAACCTTCTGCACTTTCCTTTTCCGATCACTGACAAACTCGACTTAATCTTTTGTAGGAATGTTGTGATTTATTTTGACAAACCGACACAAAAAACCTTGTTCCAGAATTTTGAAGTGAGTTTGAAACCCAAGGGGTATTTGATTTTAGGACATTCAGAAACAATGTTTGGAATCTCCGACCAATTCAAATTTCTGGGTCATACGATTTACCAAAAAAAAGTGTAAGGAGTTACGTTTCTTCCTTCGACCAAAGAGTTTTTAGGTCTTCCCACATTTGATAGGGTTCATAGATGACAATCCTTGTATTGGAAAGAACATCTAAAAATCCTGCTTCGTTGGGAAACCTAGGTACAATGTGCTCATGAATATGAGGGATGGATCCTCCGCTGTTTTTTCCAAGGTTGTATCCAGTGTTAAAACCTTGTACCTTCCATTGTTTTTCTAAAATTCTCATGGTTTTTTGGGTGAGAATGTGGATGTCCAAAGCCTCATCACTTGTGAGTTCCAAATAACTGATGATGTGGCGTTTGGGGAAAATGATGATATGACCAGGATTGTAAGGAAATAAATTGATCGATACAATGGAGAGTTCCGTTTCCGCAATGGTTAAGTTGGGGACGATTTCGTTTTTGTCTCTGACTCCACAAAGGATACATTCCACATTGGGTCTGTCGCCTTTGGCATAACCTAATTTGCCAACGCTAAAGAGGTTTTTTCGTAAAGAATGTTCTTCATAGGAACTCATGGATACTTTCAATCTCAGAGAAGGATTAAAGGATTGCAAGGATTTTGACAGCTATACAGTAAGAAAGTAGCAGTGTTAGAATCTCCCCACATACCGGTCCTTCCGAACGAAGTCATTTCCTTATTACAACTGGCACAAAGTCCAAATCCAATGTGGTTTTTGGATGGGACAGCTGGAGAGGGTGGTCATTCCAAACTGATCTTAAAAACCTTTCCAGAAGCAAAACTCATCCTCATTGACCGTGATGCTGTTATGTTAGAACGGGCAAAAAAAGAAATCCAAAAGGAAATTGGCTCTCTCGACAGGGTACACGCCTTTCAGATGAACTTTTCAGAGGTGGACAGTACTTTACTGGAACAAGTTGGGTGTTCGGGACTTGACGGAGCCCTCGTGGATTTAGGAGTTTCACTTTTCCATTTTTTACATTCAGGGAGAGGGTTTACCTTTAAAAACGAAGAACCATTGGATATGCGCCTTGAACCGCAAGTAGGCCAAAAAACAGCTGCCGATGTTGTGAATTATAGTTCTGTTTTACATTTAAAAAAGGTATTTTGGGAGTACGGAGAAGAACGTTGGGCTTTAAAAATCGCAAATAACATCGTACAGTCGAGACACAAAAAGAAATTCGAAACCAACACAGATCTTGTGAAACTCGTGGAAGCATCAATCCCTAGAAAATTTTGGCCTAAGGAATCACATCCTGCGACTCGTATTTTCCAAGCCTTACGAATTGAAGTGAACGAAGAATTATTACATGCTGAAAAGGGAATTCGAACACTTGCAAACTGCCTACAAATTGGGGGAGTTCTTACTTGTATTTCCTTCCATTCATTGGAAGACAGAATTGTGAAATGGACATTCCGGGACTTAAAAACTTCTGATGAATTCGAAATCCTTACCAAAAAACCGATCTTGCCAACGGACCAGGAGATCAAAGAAAACAGAGCCTCTCGGTCTGCAAAATTGAGAGGTCTTCGAAAAATTGAACCGATAAAAGAAAGTAGATGGGAAAAATGACCTTATCATTCAAATCATTGCCCAAAATGGTATTTGAATTTTTGGAGCCACTCCAAGGATTCGTTTTATTATTCCCATTTTTAGGATTTTTTTTCTTCCATGTTTGGCAAGGATTGGAAAAAGCCAAATTACAAAGGTATATCCATGAAAGGGCAACCACCAAAGAAGAGTTAAAGCGAAAAAATGATGAATTAAAAATTGGAATTGTATCGTATACCTCAGCAGAACGAATCGAAACTTTATACAGAAGGACCTATCAATTTTTACCCATCAGTCTTGGCAATCGAACCGTTACGATTGAACTTCCACCAATTCCTGAATCACCCTCTAAATCAAATCCATGAAACTCATCGATATCCAAAAAAAAATTCCAGAGATTAAACTCATCAAAGGAAATGGTGACATACAAGTTCACTATGTTTGGGCAGACAGTCGCAAACTGACTCCGAGTGATATTTTTGTCCTCCCTAATGCCAGTGATGATGTATTAGAATCCTATTTAAAAATGGCTCACGAATTGGGATGCCAAGTAGTTTTGGTTTCCAAACGACATTTAAAACTAAAGGCTCTCAGTTTATTTTCCACGCTATTGGAATCGGAAGAACCATTAGGTGATTTACATGGGAAATTAGCATCCTTACTTCTGGGTTATCCTTCCAAAAAATTAAAAATCGTAGGGATCACCGGTACAAATGGAAAAACTTCTTTAACCTTCATTCTGTTCCATATCGCTAAAAAATTAGGCAAAAAAGTTGCTCTCATTGGAACTGTCCAAATTCAAATTTTAGATCGTGTTTTAGAATCTGGTTATACGACACCAGATGCTTCTTCTCTTAACTTATTACTCAAAGAGATGGTAGAAGAAGGTGTGGAATATGTATTCATGGAAATGAGTAGCCATGGATTAAAATTGGGAAGGGTTTCTGGTATTGAAATTACATGTGCAGGATTTACGAATTTAACCCAGGACCATTTAGACTTTCATGAAAGTATGGATGATTATTTTGAAAGTAAATTTAAAATCTTTCAATTACTCGAACAGTCATCGGTAAAAAATAAATTCGGTCTCGTGGCAGGAGATGTATCCTTTGGTGACAAAATGATCCAAAAGATAAGAGAAACAAATTTAAAATCACCCATCTATATTCTAGGTAAATCTGGAGAATTTCATTATAGTAACACAAAACTTTCGTTATTGGGAAGTGAATACAGATTTCATAAAAAGGAAAAAAATCTTCCTTTTATCGAGGTGAGAACTGTTCATACAAACCTACTTGGGAATTTTAATGTTTTTAATACAGCCTTTGCAATGTCCATTGCATACGAACTTGGATTTCCCTGGGATGATGTGGTAAAAGCTGTGGAAACGATTCCTACAGTTCCTGGACGTTTTCATGTAGTTCCGTTTCCAGACAAGTCTCGCATAGCAGTGGTTGATTATGCTCATACACCAGATGCATTGGAGAATATCTTAAAGAGTTGTGTTGAAATTCGACCAAAACAACTCATATGTTTGTTTGGATGTGGTGGTGATCGTGACCGAACAAAACGTCCGCAAATGGCTAAAATTGCCGAAACTCTAGCTGATTATGTGATCTTAACATCAGACAACCCAAGAACCGAAAATCCAGAAATGATTCTCGATGAGATTGAAGCTGGTTTTTCACGTGGTTTCAAACGGTATGAAAAAATTACCGACCGAAGCCTTGCCATTAAACGAGCAGTTTCCTTGTTAGAAAAGGATGGAATTTTGGTTGTCGCAGGTAAAGGTCACGAAACTTATCAAATCCTCGGTAAAGAGAAAATTAAGTTCGTTGATTTTGAAGAAATAGAAAATGCATTTTTAAATTTAAACACCTAACGATAGAGGATAGAGTATGTTCCAATGGATTTACGACACATTTGGCAATGATTATGGTTTTTTAAGAGTTTTTAGTTATGTAACTCTCCGAGCAATGATGGCTGGGCTTACGTCCATGTTTATCACTTTTATCTTTGGAAAATCACTCATTTCTTTTTTATTGTCCTTAAAATTTCGTGAGTCCGTGAGAAATGATGGGCCACAGTCCCATGCAACCAAATCTGGAACACCTACAATGGGTGGATTGATTATGATTTTATCATTAACCATCTCAACATTGTTATGGGGAAATTTATCCAATCTAAATGTTATTTTACTTTTAATCTCTGCCATTTTATTTGCAGGACTTGGATTTACAGATGATTATATGAAGTCTGTTAAAAAAATCAAAGGTGGCATGAGAGCAAGAACCAAATTTGTTGTTACTATTCTTTTTGCAGTGACTATCACTACTTTATACTTTTACATTACAGGTAAATCAAATACAAATCCACAAAAAGGAATCATTTTTACAATTACTGATTTATTTTTACCCTTTGTGAAAGGTCCTGTTTGGAATTTAGGTCTTTTGGCAGTTCCTTTCGCAATATTAGTGTTAATTGGAAGTTCTCATGCAGTAAATTTGACAGATGGTTTAGATGGATTGGCATCTGGAACAGTTGTCATTTCAACTGCCACTTTTGCCTTAATATCGTATGTATCAGGCACTCCCTCAGCTGCCAATTATTTGCACATTCCTTATTTACCAGGTTCTCACGAATACTCTGTTTTCCTTGCTGGACTCTCAGGTGCTTTACTTGGTTTTTTATGGTTTAATTGCCATCCTGCGCAAGTGTTTATGGGAGATACTGGATCTTTGTTTTTAGGTTCAACTCTTGGGCTTGTGGCCATTATGTTAAAAAAGGAAATTTTACTTGTGATCCTTGGTGGAATTTTTGTAGCCGAGGCGGTCAGCGTGATTCTACAAGTAGGATCATTTAAGTTAACTGGAAAACGAATTTTTAAAATGGCTCCTCTCCACCATCATTTTGAACTCATTGGTTGGTCAGAAGAGAAAGTGGTCATCCGATTTTGGATCATCGGGATTATTCTTGCCATCATCACTCTCTCTACTTTAAAAATTCAATAATGGAAATATTTCGTTTCATACGAAATTTGTTACGATTTGGTTCGTCTCGTTTTGATGGACCAATGCTCTTCTTTATGTTTTTACTATTTGGAATGGGAATCATTGTGATGTTCAGTGCTTCCGTGATTCCAGCTGAAAGAGAGTTTTCTGATTCCTATTATTACTTAAGAAAACAATTGTTATGGGGTGCAGTAGGATTATTCTTATTTCTAATTTTCTGCCAAATTCCATACCAGTTTTTGGTAAAGTGGTCATTTGTTTTTTCTTTACTTAGTTTACTATTACTAATAGCAGTTTTCATACCTGGACTTGGTAAGTCTGTTGGAACCAGTTATGGACGTAGTTTTAACCGTTGGATTCAAATTGCTGGCTTCCAAATACAACCTTCGGAATTTTCGAAGATTAGTATTTTACTTTTTGCATCCTACTTCTTTTACAATTTTGATTTTAAAAAAATCAAATGGGATCAAAAGAAAATCATTTCCTTGGTTGTTATCTTTTTAACTTTACTTCTAATCGTCATTGAACCTGCATTTGGTACAACAGTTGAGTTGCTACTTGTTCTTTTTTTCTTTGTATTGTTAGCTGGTTTCCCAATGAAACGATTGTTTATTTTAGGCGCGTCAGTGATTCCGCTATTGGTGGTACTTGTAACACAAGTGGGTTATCGTAAAAAACGACTCGAGATATGGCTCGATCCTTATAAATTTCGGTTTGATGAAGGGCACCAATTGGTTACCAGTTTTCGTGCATTTTTTGATGGTGGTACCAGCGGAAAAGCAATTGGTACAGGGTATGCTCATCGGTATTTAGCTTACAGCCATACAGATTTTGTTTTGTCTTCTTATGTGGAAGATTTTGGTTTTGTTGGATTTTGTTTTTTTCTTTTGGTCGTTTTGTTTTTGATGGTTCGAATTTTTTTACTCTTACAAAGAACCAAAGATAAATTGGGTTATTTTTTAGGTGCTGGGATTCTCATTTTATTTGGATTCCAAACCATTTTAAACTTATTTGTGATCACTGGAATTGTTCCTGTGACGGGAATTTCTCTTCCTTTCTTAAGTTATGGTGGTTCTTCCTTACTTACAATTTTTATCCTCTTCGGAATTCTTGCCAACATTACGTGTAAAGAGAATTTGGTCGTATGAATGGATCGATATTGATTGCAGCAGGTGGAACCGGTGGGCATATCTCACCAGGTGTGGCACTTGCAGAGATACTAAGTGAAAAAATAAATGTGTTTGGTTTTGAATCTGTTTACATCCATTCACTTGTTCGAAACCAAAACAATCCTGACCTTCTAAATCCTCCTTGTGAAGTAATTTGGCACAATATCCCCCAATTGGGCGGAATCAAAACAATTGTTTATCCTATTTTATTCATTTTACCATTTATCAAAACCATTTTTGTATTCCGAAGGTTACACATAAATGCAGTCATCGGTATGGGTGGGTATTCCAGTTTACCAGCAATTCTATATGCCATCCTTTTTAGAAAACCATTGTATCTTTGTGAGCAAAATTGTGTTCCTGGAAAAATCACTCGTGTATTTGCAAAATTTGCTAAAAAAATTGCATTTAGTTTTCCCACCGTAGAAGAATTTAAAATCCCTGGTAAGGTCATTGGAAATCCAATTCGAAAACGAGTTGTTCCAGAACATCTAAACATCCGCCAAAATGAAAACTTACATGAAGGTAAAAAGAACACAATCAATGTTCTCGTGTTAGGTGGATCACAAGGTGCAAGACAACTTAACCAAATGATACTGAAGGCGATGGAAAATACTGAAATTGCAAATAAATATAAATTTCGTTTGTTAACTGGAACAAACCTTTATGACGAAACCAAGAAAAAAGCAAATGATGATACAGAGATTATCTCGTATGCCAATGACATGAAACCAAATTATGAGTGGGCAAATTTGGTTGTAGCCAGATCGGGTGCAGGTGTTGTTGCCGAGTGTTTGGTTTTTGGTTTGCCTATGATTTTAATACCTTATCCTTTCGCGGCTGATAACCACCAAAAGGCAAACGCCAACTATCTGGAGAAAGAAGGTGCGGCAGTCACCATTCATTCAACGAGTGATGATCCGACACAATTGGTTAAATTCCTGTTATCTTGGAAAGATCATTCAGAAGTGTTACGAGAAATGGGTCATGTCAGTTTAGCACTATCCAATGTGAATGCGGCTTACCAAACTGTTTCTTATTTTTTTTCGGAAACAAAATAGGCCTTGGAAATGATAAAGGGACCTATCTTATTTTTAGGAATTGGTGGTAGTGGAATGTCGAGTTTAGCCCATATGGCGCTCGATTTACAAATACAAGTCCTTGGTTACGATCAAAAAAATTCTGATACAACTGATTATCTAAAAGAGCGTGGGGTGATTTTGTACCATTCCATTGGAGAAATTCCTTTAAATGGAATTCAGATGGTTGTATACAGTTCTGCCATCAATGACAAACACAAGGAAGTCTTCCATCGGATTAAGGAACAAAACATTCCTTTGAAACACCGATCTGAGTTTATGCACCTGCTTGTTTCCAATCAAAAATCCATCTCCGTCGCTGGTAGCCACGGTAAAACTTCTACAACAACGATGGTATCTCAAATTTTAACTGAAATGGGACTAAATCCAACAATCATGATTGGTGGTGATACGAGTTTGTTACAAAAAAGAGGTGGAAAAATTGGAACAGGTGAATACGCAGTTTATGAATCAGACGAATCAGATGGTACATTCTTAAAACACAAAGCCAATTTTCGTCTGCTTACCAATATCGATAACGATCACTTGGACTACTATCACACTCGAGAAAAACTGGAACAAGCATTCCTAACATACATGGGATTTGATGTTCCAGGAGAAGTTGTTTTGTTTGCTCGTGACCCAGGTATCACCTCCGTCTTAGAATCAAATTATAAAACGGTTGTTTTTGATAAAGGATTTCGCCTGAGTCTCCTCGTAACCAAAGAACAAACTTATGAAAAATGGTTCCAATATTTTGTATCTAACTACCAATCTCAAATCACTGTGATTGAATATGAAATCTCTTCCGATTGTTTGTATTTTGTATTCAAAAATGAAAAATATTCACTTACCTTACCTTTTCCTGGTATCCATTATTTAACCAATGGACTAGTTGCTCTCACTTGTGCTTTAAAATTAGGAATTACTCCATCAAAGTCGATTGAAATCCTATCTCGATACATTGGAGTGAAACGAAGGCAGGAAATTTTAGGCACCTGGAATGGTGTAACTGTCATCGATGATTATGGACATCATCCAACTGAAATTCGTATGGTGATCAATTCTTTAAAAGAGAAAAATAAGGCAAACGGGAAACTTCATGTTGTATTCCAACCACATCGGTATACTAGAACCAAGCTGTTGTTAAATGATCTTGCTGATTCATTAACAGGAGCAGATTTTTTGTACCTATTGCCCATTTATTCTGCTGGAGAAAGTCAAATTGAAGGGATTTCTTCGATGAGTTTTCTGCCGTTTTTAGACAAAACCAAAACAGTTCTTTTGCCAGGTTTGATGGAGGAAGATTTAATGAAAATCCAATCTAAATTGCAGAAAGGTGATTTACTCCTTTGTTTAGGAGCAGGAAACGTGAGAGATTGGGGAACTCAGTTATTAAATGGACAACACTAGAAAGTTTAGATCATAACTCATGGAATAGGGGGTTTACTTCTTCCAGTGTTCCCTTAAAATTCATATGACCCATTTTCCTGCCCGGTTTTGCTTCTTCTTTTCCATATAAATGTAAACGGTATCGATCGTCTTTTAAGAGTTCCTTTGTGATTTCCAAACTTTCTTCATACTGGTTACCCAAAATGTTTTTCATTAATGTGGGTTTTGGTCTTACATCTGAAGGTGGAGTGTTTCCAGAAATTGCCTGCACATGCAGGTAAAATTGAGAAAAACTTTGGCAATCTTGAGTATAGTGACCAGTGTTATGTGGTCTAGGAGCAAATTCATTTAAATACAATAAATTGTCTTTTACAAAAAATTCAACACCCATCGTTCCTACATACTGTAATGACAGAGCAAGTTTTGAAGCAAGTTCAATCGATTCTAAATTGAGACCAATGGGAATCCTTGCAGGAAAAATTGATAGATCTAAGATGTGATGTTTGTGTTCATTTTCTACAGCACCATAACAAACAATGTCTCCATTTTGAAATCGAGTTAAAATGATGCTGATTTCTTTTTGAAACGGAATTACTTCTTCAATTAGGTATTCAGAACCAACATTTTGGAAGGCATTCTCTAAAAATACTTTGTAATCCGTTCGATTCTGAATTTTCACTTGTCCTTTGCCATCATAACCAAAACGCAAAGTTTTGATGATCCATGGAAAAGGAATTGATATCTCAAATTTAGAACTGTCTTTCGTTAAATGAAAATATTCAGCAGTACGAAATCCAAGTTTTCTGAAATGCGATTTTTCTAAAAAACGATCTTGGGCAATGATCAGTGCTTGTGCAGGCGGATAAACCGGAGTATCCTTTTGTTGTTTTAGAAATTCCAGAGTTTGTTTTGGAATATTTTCAAATTCAAAACTTAATACATCAATTGTATCTAAAAATTTTTTCAAATGCTCAGAGGATTCGTAGGAAGCGACAGTCTCCCTTGCACCAACTTTCTGCGAAGGTGAATTTTGATCTGGTGAATAACAATAAAATTCATGACCAAGCGGAATTGCTTCTAAACACATCATTTGACCTAACTGGCCTGAACCCAAAACGCCAAGTTTCATTTCAATTCCCTAAACCAGTTGGTCATTTTTTGAAAGAGCAGAGATCCGATTTGTATTTGCATATTCTTCTAGTTTTTTAGAAAGTTTCGGATCGAGTAGAGAAATGATACGGACAGCAAGTAAACCTGCATTGGCTGCCCCACTGGTTCCAATGGCAAGTGTTCCCACTGGAACTCCTTTTGGCATCTGTACAATGGAAAGCAAACTATCCATTCCATTTAAAGCTTTCGATAAAATCGGCACACCTAACACGGGTAGGGTGGTAAGTGAAGCTGTCATTCCTGGAAGATGGGCAGCACCACCAGCTCCTGCAATGATGACAGCAAATCCATTTGATTTGGCATTTTTTGCAAATTCAAACATTCGTTCTGGCGAACGGTGAGCAGAAACAATTTCTTTCTCAAATGGAATACCAAATTCAGTGAGGATTTCACAGGTTTCCTTCATGGTATCCCAATCAGAAAAGGATCCCATAATCACTGCAACTTTTGGCACAAGGTTTGTCATACGTTGAATCTAAAAAAACCTATTTCGCAATCAACCTTTAAATGAATCAAGTTCAGTGGTAATTTCTTCCATTTTCATAGACCTAGATCCTTTGATTAAAATCACTGCACCTTTCGGAACCTCATTTTTGATATAAGAAATGATTCCTTGTTTATCTTGAAAATACTTTCCACGTGAAAATTGTTTTACCATTGAAATCGTATCTTCACCAAATGCTAGCAAGGTTCCTTTCCCGATTTTTTCCAATTCTTTACCAATCTTTTCATGGTAATATTTGGAAAACTTTCCTAGTTCTTTCATAGTCCCCAATACCCAAACAATTTCCTTTCCTTGAGCATATTGCACACTTGCATCTATACTTGATAAAACAGACTCTGGATTTGCATTATAACTGTCATCGATGATGGTATAATACCCTTTTTTAATGTTCAGTCGTTTGTTGGGACTTTTATAAGTTTGGATCGCCCGTTTCATTTGAAGATCAGAGATTCCAAAATGAGCACCAACAGCTATCATCCCACGTACATTACTGAGAAGTTTGGAACCTGGAATTCTCCAATGGATGGATTCTTTTTTCCATTGTAGATGGAATCCATTTTTTTCAATGGAATTGATTTTTAGTTCTGGATTTTTTGTGTGTTTCCAAACAACTACTTTAACTTTTTGTTTTTTTGACTTTTGTTTGATTCGATCCAAAAAATCCAAATCATCTGGAACAAAGAGTACACCAGAATTTCGTAACCCTAATATAATATCTGATTTTTCCTCTGCTATATTTTCTCTGGATTTTAGGTTTTCGATATGTGCCGAACCAATATTGGTGATCAAAGCATGACTAGGTTCTGCAATTTTTGATAATCTTTCTATCTCTCCTCGGTGGTTCATTCCCATTTCACAGATAACAACTCTAGTCAGTTCTGTGATTCGAAAGAGAGTAAAGGGAACACCAATTTCATTATTGTAATTCTTTTCTGTTATCACAATCGATTTAGAATCCAAATAAGAAAAAAGTGCACCTAATAGATCTTTTGTGGTAGTTTTACCTGAGGAACCAGTGATGGCAAGGATGGTCGGGTTAAAACGATTTCTATGGTAATTTGATAGTTTTCCTAATGCTATCAAAGTATCTTTGACAAAAATTGCTTTTTTTTGGTCTTCTTTTGATAATGATTTGAGAATGGGATGATTTTTCTCACATAAAAATCCAGAAGCTCCCGCTTTTAAAGCGTCTGCAATAAACTGATGGCCATCACGTTCGGCACGAAGAGGGACAAAAAGAGAGTCCTTTTTGATTTCCCGAGATGAGGTAGAAATCCATCGAAATTTTGGATTCTTTGGATTCTCCCAATCTGGTTTCATCGAAAACAAACTAAGAATAGTTGACAGGGAATATTCAAATGGTGCGATCATAGCTTCTAAGCCAGATTCTCCAAGAAAGAAAGATTTTAAAGAAAAACTTACATGAAACCAACTAAAATCAAAACGATTCTCATTGGTCTTGGTCGAATCGCATCCAAGTTGGAAAAGGACCCATATCGGAAAAAACCATGCACTCATATGGGTGTGCTCATGTCTGATTGGGGGAAAAGCCAATTTGACTTTCTGTTTGGTTTTGATACAAGTCCTGAGGTTTGTTTAGAATTCCAAAACCAATGGAAAACTCAGTCGGAAACAGTTTTTCCAGGCCCCTATGTAAAAAACAATTCTTCGACAATTGATTTAGCCATCATTGCAACCCCGAGCCATACCCATGAATTTTATGCGAAGAAATGTTTACAACTTGGTATAAAAAACCTCCTGATAGAAAAACCAGTCGCTATGTCCAAAAGAGGGGCAAAATCGATTGCAAAATTGGCAAAGGCAAAAAAAGCAAGGGTATGGATCAACCATGAAAGAAGATACCACCCAAGTTACGTATTTGTAAGAGATGAATTAAAAAAAGGAAATTTCGGAATTCTTAAATCCATTCGTGCTTCCGTTTTCACATCGGCAAAAAATCCAGGTATCGCATTTTCTAAGTTTGGTGGTGGTCCATTACTCCACGATGGAACACATGCAATGGATCTTATCCATTGGCTAGTCGGAAAACCAAAACTCATTTTTGCAAAAATGGAAAGACCAAAGAAAGGAATGGTCGAAACAAGGGCTTTTGCATGTTTTGAGTCTAAACCCAATGTTGAAATCGTATTAGATGTATCTGGTGGCAGAGATTATTTCCAATTTGAAATCGATATCCATACAAGTTCACATCGTATCATATGTTCAAATGATGGATTTCAGTTCTTTGAGTCAGCTCCTTCTAAATTGTATAAAGGATTCCAAAGCCTCAAATTATACCAACCCAAACAGTTTCCAAAACCAGAATCTTCGAATGCGTTTTTGGGAATTTATAAAGAAATCCAATCTGTCATTCATGGTAAATCAGATCATATGGAAGGAACATTGTCCGAAAATATCCAAATTTTAGAAAGTATCGAATCTATCTACAGGCACTAAATCATGAAACCAAACAAGAATCGATCAGTATCTATATATTCATTTGTTTTCAAAACATACCTTCAATATCTTTATCTTACGAAATGGTTCAAAAGGATATCCTCAAAAGAGAAGTATGAAACAAAACGGATTCTGTTTCTAAAAAAGAAAGGGATCGAAACTAAGAACTTATTCTTTCAATTAGGTGGAGTTTACATTAAAATTGGGCAATTTGTCAGTAACCTGTTTCATATCCTACCTGAAGAATTCCTTTGGGAATTACAGGACCTACAAGATAAAATTCCTCCAAGAGACTTTATTGAAATCAATGAGCGTTGGGAGTTAGATTTTGGAAAATCAATGTCGGAGCTCTTTGAAACATTAGACAAAGTATCCTATGCAAGTGCATCCACTGCCCAAGTCCATATTGGAACATACCAAAGCAAAAAAGTAGCAATTAAAACTTTATACCCAGGGATTGAAGAGACAGCCAAGTCGGACCTAAAAACGATTTCTAAAGTTGTTTGGATCATTGATCGTTTTGTTTTCAAAATATCAGGGAAAGAGGTGATCGAACAATTACAATCCATGATCCATGCTGAATTGGATCTTAGAACCGAATTAAAGAATTTAAAAATCCTCAAACAAATGTTTGCTTTAGAAAAAGATTTTTACATTCCCAATCCCATTGAGGAACTCTGCGGTCGGCATACATTAGTCACTGAATTTGTAGAAGGAAAGAAGATTACTGAATTAGTAGGAGAACCTCTTTATTCCAAACGGAATCCAAATTTAGAAAAATTAATCAAAGCTTATATCTTAATGGTTTTTGAGTATCGTTTTTTTCATGCAGATCCTCATCCAGGGAACTTGATTTTTATGGAAACGGGAGAATTGTGCTTAATCGATTTTGGTGCAGTTCAGTCAATCTCCGAAGAAGAAACACAAATCCTCGAGCGAATTTTAGTGGGAGCGATGCGGAAAGATTACCATCTGGTTGCGGAATCTATGTATGAATTAGGTGCCGTCACAGAATCTTTATCGAAAGAAGAACTCACCAAGATCGTAAAATACTCATTGGAAAAACTAAATCGCATTTTAGCAGATACAAACCATTTTAGAAACTTAAGTTTAGATACATTACGTCCAGGTGATGATCTCCGATTTTTAAAAGAAATCCAAGTCAGCCTAAAACAATTATTAGCCAGCTTAAAACTACCACCAAATTTCCTAAGTTTACATAGAGTATTAGCATTACTTCTTGGAAATTTCTCCTATTTAGATCCAACACGATCCATGATAGAATATGCGGAAAAACCATTTTCACAGATCGTACTTAAAGGAAGTAGTTTTAAGAAACTTTGGCGGGATGAGGGGGAAGAGTTTCTTACGAGTTTGTTTTCTTTACCAAAAGAACTAAACGATTTTTTGTATAAATGGAATCGAGGTGAATTTCAGCCAAAGGAAGATCATAAATGGGCTGAGTTAAAACTTCGAGAAATTCTCACTTTTGGAATTTTAGGTACACTATTTTTCTATTTTGGAATGCATTATGCGGAAAAATTATGGAAAGAACCAAGCATAATTTTTTATATACTATCAGGACTTAGTTTCTGGTCGCTTGCAAAATCCAGTCTAAGTTTCTGGAAACTAAAATAAACGTAAAAAAGAACGATCCTCAGTATGAAATTACCTAACACACCATTTTTTTCTGTATTTAAACCTGGTTACTTGGCATTTGTGGCCTTTGGACTTTTTTTGGATTTACTCACTAAATATATCATTATTACAAAGATGTACGCGCATGAAAGTATTCCTGTGTTAGGTGATTTTTTTAGATTATCACTTACATTTAATACTGGGTTTGTATTTGGATTATTCCAAGACAATGCTTTACCTTCTTTATTCGCAACAGGATTTGCGATTGTCTTTTTAATCTTTTATCGGTGGCAAAATTCTGATCTAGGAAATGTTTGGGGTTGGAACTTTGTCATGGCAGGTGCCTTTGGCAATTTTTTGGATAAATTTTTTGTCAAAATTCCTGGAACTGGATTTCGATTTGGATTTAGCCCTGAAAAACCTGGAATCGAATTCATTGGAGTTGTCGATTTCTTAGATTTTGAATGGCCAGATTTTTTACTCTTTGACAGATGGCCTGCGTTTAATGTAGCCGATTCTTGTGTTTCTATCGGTATTGTTATTTTATTATTTACGATGGATTGGAAAGAATTGGATAAAAAGTAATCCAATTCCAGGATGGAACGTATATAACGATTTAAGAGGGTTGTAAAATCCTTCTTAAATGGTTAAAAATTATTGATTGGCATCGTTTTTTTTCGAGATAATATAACCGATTGGTAAATTATAATAAATAACTTCTCATCACATTGACAGATAAAGTTTTAAAAACATCTTTATCTTCTTCAATTTTTCCCACTTTCCAATTGATTCCGGAGGGAGATGCATACAAACTTCTAGCCGGTTTTCCATCAGTAGGTCCACAAACACGAATTAAATGGATGTTTTTTTCCTTTGCAAGTTTCTCGTAATCGCTTAAATCATCTTCATAATTTCGATCGGGTTTTGCTGTATCCAAATGGAAAATAATTTCAATATTTTCCTTTTTGAATTCGTCCCATATGGCTTTGTTTTGGATATCTTCACCTAATAATAAACCAAAACGAAGACCACCCATAATGAAGATGGACTCGGTAACACCTTCTTTCACTTCGATGTCTACAGTTTTGTTAGGTGTTTTTTTCTCATAAAAATCAACTAACACTAGTGATTGGACAATTGGTAAAGCAGCCACCAGTTTCCCATTTTCATTGTTTCGATAGTGACTACCACCAAGGATTACACCAGAAAATTTTTCAGAAATTTCTAAGATATGATCTTGGTATTCTTTTTCGTGTTTAGTTCCTTCTTTGGGAGAAACACTTTGGAATAGGTGTGGGTAACCTTCCGGGAGGATTAAAAAATGTGCCTTACTTTGTTGGATTTTAACAATTTCTTCATGGGTGAATCGTTTGTGCAGATTTTTTTGATAAATTGCGATTTTTATGACTGCCATTAAAAAGGGTTTCCTTTTGGTAAAATGTCATCATCAGAAAGGTCATCAATACTGTCTTCATTTGTTTCTTCGAGGTCAGTTGTTTCAGTATCTGCTGTGTCTCTGTCAGCACCTTGAACTTCTGCGTTTCCAGATTCGGATTCATTCTCCAATTCGCTTGCATCTGGGGAATTAGTTTCTTTCGCCGTTTCTGACTCTACTCCAAAAGAAGATTTCATTTGTTCAGGAGTGAGTTCGACAAGGCCACCAAATAAATCTCCTGTGTCAATACGGTCATGCAAAGCAAGTAAGTAACAATAAGCTTCCATGATACATTGTTTGACGGGTTTTTTATTGAGTCGTTTTCGTGACTCCATCGAATCCAAAGTCAAAATATCATTCATGTTTGCTACAATTTCCTTTTTCCCCTTCATGTCTTTGATGAGGGTGAGAAGAGAGTCTCTTGACTTTAGGCTAAAATCTTTTATGGCCATCCTAACGGTTCTGGATTGTCCTGTCCGTTTTTGTTCGATTCCAGTTAGTTTTTTAGATGCTTCTATGTAATTTGCACCCGGATTTGCTTTATGTTTTTCTAATTCTCTTAGTATGTCGTGGTAAATTCGAAATTGGTCTATGATGGTTCTTGTACTTTCATAAATATCCAACATTTTTTGACGGTAATCCACCTTTACACCGTTTATCGATCCAGGTTTGATATCGATTTTTTTGGTAGTCATCACAAAGGAATATTCATCATCAAATTCATAAAAGTAGAATAGGGCAAGAAGTGCTTTATCCGCATCGGGGATGTTTGCATATTCATTTTTTGGATCAAATTTTTTACGCAACTTAGGTATTGAATACATTTGCATCAAACGTAATCCATAGGCTTCTTCTTTGGATAAAGGAACTTCTTCTTCCTTTTTATCTTCTTCCTTCTTTGCGTTTTCAGCTTCTTTATCTTCTTTTGTTTCTACTTGTTTTCCACCTGGAACATTTTCTCCAGACTTTCTTTGACCTGGTTTGTCTTCAGGTGTAATCCCCAGAAGATTCTCCATATAACGAGAAATAAGCGGGATATTCTTGTTTTCAGCACGAAGGACAACTAGATACAAACGATCAAAAAATCCATCAAACAAAGTGTCTATTTCTTGCAAAACTTTCCTTTTTTTGTTCGCATAAATTAGAGCAGGTTTCCCTTCTAACTTCTGTAATTCGTCATAAGCTTGCGAAAACGATTTCTTTAAAGTTTCTTGGTATGGATATAGAATGTACATTCTTTTAAACAAAGAATAAATTTGGTTTCTGACTCTTTCAATGGCAACTGGCGATTCAGGTGCTGTCATGATAGGTTCTGTGATATCTGTCAGTTCTGGGCCATTGTATAATTTTTGGCCCATTGCTAAAAGTTCGATGAGTAATGGGTTTATCCGATCAAGGGCTTTACTGAGTTGCGGTGAGTATTGTTGGTTTGCGAGTAATTCATTTCCACTGTATTGGAGTTCGATCAGTGCCTGTTTGCCACGGATCGAAAAATCATGCATGAATTTCGGTGTTAGGTCACTTGACCCAAAGGAAGTGACTCTTGCTAACCAACATTTTAATTTGATCGAAAACCTTGCGGAAAAACTACTGATTTCTTTTTCAAATTGAGCTTTGGAATCAAGTTGTGATTTCGTATTCGCCGAGTCCTGTTTGGAAGGACTCCCGCCGCTGCCACCACCGCGGTTTCCTTGGCGACTGTCCTCATTGCCACGAGATACAGTGCTTTGTCTCAGTTTTGGTTCTGGACGAGTTTTTTTATTGTCATCATCTTTTGGAGGTGTTTTCTCTTTGATGACTTCTCCACCAGCGCTCTTAAACTTGTTGAACATATCCTTTCTTTGAGAATCGTCCAGTTTTCCTACGCCAATGGCCCGCTTGGTATTATCGAAATCGCCCATATATTTATTATCGTTCCAGTTTCTCAATATGGGAACCCAATTTCTTTCAAAAAGCAATTTTTAGTAGATTCCCCCGTTTTTCGAAAAAGATTGGAGTCCAAAAGGAAAGAGTATGGCAGATTATATCCTATCAGATGATTTAAAAGAAGCAGTACAAGTGGCAGAGATCACAAAACGTCCGCTCCTTTTGAAAGGGGAACCTGGAACAGGAAAAACCCTTCTCGCAAGTTTCCTTGCCGAAACCAAAAATCTCCCTTTTTACCGGTGGCATATCAAATCAACGAGCCTTGCTAAAGAAGGATTGTATTTTTACGATGCGGTTTCCAGGCTCAATGACTCTCGTTTCCCTGATGAAGAAGCAATGAACCGGGTACGGGATGTTAGAAACTACATTCGACTTGGTGCTCTTGGCGAAGCCTTCCTGCATCCAAAAAAGTCTGTAGTCCTCATTGACGAAATCGATAAAGCGGACATTGAATTCCCGAATGATTTGTTACTCGAACTAGATAAAATGGAATTTTTTATCCCTGAAACCAAAGAACACATTGTAGCCAAGGAACGTCCGATCGTCATCATCACTTCCAATAATGAAAAGGAACTTCCAGATGCGTTTTTACGTCGTTGTATTTTCCATTACATAGAATTTCCTAAACGAGAGTCGATGAAGGAAATCATCAAAGCCCATTATCCTTCCATTGAAACAGAATTTATGGAAAAAGCGCTCGCTATGTTTTATTCTATTCGCAAAATAGAAAGCCTCCGAAAAAAACCATCAACCAGCGAATTATTGGATTGGATCCAAGTTTTACTGATTTCGGGAGAAACATTGGAATCGAATAAAATCCCCTTTGCCGGAACTTTATTCAAATCGGAAGATGATTACAGGGTATACTTAAACTAATATGTTCCTCGATTTTTTCTATAACCTGCGAAAAGAAACAGTTCCTTGTTCCACAGGAGAACTCATCGCATTTTTAGAAAGCATTCGTAAACTCACAGACCCCACAGGTTATATATCCCTTGAGCAGTTGTACCGAGTGGGAAGGCTCAATTTTGCAAAAGATTTAAAACACTATGATTCCTATGATTTAGCTTTTGGAAAAACATTTGGAAGTTGGAAGGAACAAAGGATTCAGTTTCGTGATCTCCTTATGGAATGGTTAGAAGAAAATATACCAAAAGATCTCTCGGAAGAACAAAAACAAAATGCACCTAACCTCAGTATGGAAGAGGTCATTGAAGAATTAAAAAAACGACTCGCCGAACAAAAAGAACGGCATGATGGCGGAAGTAAGTGGGTTGGAACTTCTGGCACAAGTCCTTTTGGAAATTCTGGTTTTAATCCCAATGGTCTATCGATTGGTGGCAATACGGAGGGAGAAGGGAATCGCTCTGGTGTTAGCCTTTGGAATGAACGAAAGTACAAAGCATATAGGGAAGATGAAATTTTAGACACTCGTTCCATCCAATTAGCCCTAAAGGAACTTCGGTTTTTGAAAAAGGAAGGAAAACGAGAACTCCATGTTGACAAAACCATAGATAAAACTTGTGAAAATGGTGGAGAAATTGAACTTGTAGAAGAACGAGAACGAAAAAATTCCCTTAGGCTTGTACTCATTATGGACATTGGTGGGAGTATGACCCCACATTCTGACAGGGTAAGTAAATTATTCAGTGCCAGCCGAGGGTTGTATCATTTCAAAGAAGTCCATAATTATTTTTTCCATAATATCTTTCACGAATTCCTATATGCAAATCACGAATTCCAATCACGGATTTCCTTAAAACATTTTGAAGAAAAGTATAGGAAAAATACAAAACTAATTTTTGTAGGGGATGCTTATATGGCTCCTTATGAACTTATGGGAACACCTTATAATGTGTATGCGTATCATTCCCAATCGAAGGAAGAAAAGGAAAAAAAAGCGAAGAGTGGTCTCGAATGTTTGAAGGAACTGGTTGGTTATTTCCCTGATTCTGTTTGGCTAAACCCAGAACCTAAACGTTTTTGGGGAGCACCTACCATTGAGGCCATCGAAGATGTTGTACCAATGTTTCCACTCACGATAGATGGCCTCAGAAAAGCGGTCAAACATTTGGTTTGAAGAAAAGAATCCGCTAGATTTGATTCATTTTCCCCTTTGTAAGTGTCGTTAATTAGAATAAATGTCCATTCAAATCTCCATACCTAGTCTGGTCATTTTTCTCATTAATCTTTGTACTCTTGCGTTTTATTATTCGTTCTATCGTTTCCATTTTTATCGTTTTACTGAAGGATTTCTCCAATACACAGCTCTCGCTTTTTCCTTATTTAGCGCGGGGATTGCCATTGGGTTACAAGCACTGTTTTTACAATTGGTACCGAGTGGCGGACCCATTTGGAATTCTTTTTTTCTCTCTTCCTTTGTTGAAGAGTTTGCGAAGTTACTTGGCATTTATCTCTTCTTTAGTAAAAACCAAGATGAGTTCACTGTGACTGATGGAATTTTTTATGGGTTGGTTTTGGGAGGAGGGTTTGGGTTAGTTGAAAACATACTCTATTTTATCAACACTGGACTTTGGTCGCAAGTATTAAGATCCATCACGGCACTTCCCATTCATATGATGAATGGTGGACTCGTTGGTGCCTTTACAATGATGTTTCTCTTTCATAAAAATCCAATTTTTAAATGGGGGAATTTGTTCACTGGATTGTTGGTTTGTGTTTTTTTCCATGGGTTGTATAATCTTTCTCTTTTCCAAGAAATTGACCTCCTTCTCATTTTACCCATTTGTATACTGGCCTTGTTTTTTTTATTGGAGGTTACGATTGCAAAATCAAGGATCCTCGTTCCAGGCCATATTTTAAAATTAATGGATATGAGTATGGAAGAGTATGAAATTTTGAGCAGGCACAATCGCCATGAGGGATGGATACAAAATGTCCAAAAACATATTTCCACTTCAGGCATTCGTTTATTCCAATACCCAAATCTCCGCCATACCATACTGACCATTTTCTTTTTAGTACCAGGAATTCTTTCTATTTATTTGTTATACGATGCACCTGAATGGATTGGAAGAAAATTTCCAGACTTGGCTCTACAAGATTATTTTGCTCTCTTTGTGATGTACCCAATCGTTCTTGCTTTGATGTTTTTCTTTGCTGGAATTTTAAATCCCTATTTTTTTAGAGATCGAATGCTTGCTGTACCATTATTTAGTTCTGTTGATATGCGTGTTGAGAATAAAGAGGAAAACTCAGCTATTTTTCACATCAAAGCCAATTTGTTTTATTTACCAACCTCACAAAACTATGAAAAGGATACAAAAGCTAGTTTTGATTTATGGTTAGGGCTCAATTGTTTTTCCGGATTAAAAGGAAAAGTACTTTGGAGTCGTGAGAATGAAGAAGGGAATTGTGGAGTGATGTGCCAACTTGATTCCATTCCATTTGCATTTTTATTAAAATGGAACTACTTTCGTATGAAACAAAATTTAAAAAACCTATTTCTTAGGAAAGTACAAGTATAATAGAATTTGGTCTCAAAATTTAGATTCAAAACTAAAACCATATTGTAAAAACTCATTTGGTTTTTGTGTATACACATTCAATTGGTTGTAAATTGATTGTGGCTTGTAGTCTAACATTGGTTTTAAATACACGGCTTGTGAACTTTCTTTATTTGATTCTCTTTGTCCTAAATAAAAACTATCGATAAAACTATATGTCAAAATGGACGCAAAGACAACTCCATAAATGGTAAACCTTTGCCTGTGAAAATCATAACGATCATTACCGATAGTATTAGCAAATAAGAATACACGTCCGTCTCCCGTTGGGATGTATTCAAGGTCTTGGTTGATTGCTTTAACAGACATATTGTACTCATACGCCATTCCTATACCTGAAAGGAAAGCGGTTCCAAACAAAATAGCTGCTTTGCCATATTTTTTCTCAGAAATGGATGAATATCCAGGAATCACCTTTGGAGTTTCTTCTTTAATCACTTTTGCAATGACCGATTTGTTTTGGTATTCGAAGGATTCAAAATCGAGTGCGTCAGCTGATTCTATTTTTTTTTCTTCTGTTTCAATGTTCATCTTTCCTCGGTCAATGGATTTGTAAGTACCGAAGATTTCTTTGTTGCTAAATACCCATTTCCCCTTGGCTCCAAATTGGATATAACGATCGACTGGGAGACCAGATTCTCTTTGGATTTTTAGTGTTGAGATTTTTCGAATGGGGATTGTTTCCAATTCTAAGGGACTACTTTTTTTGGAAAAACTAGCGCTTGATTTTGTGAGTCTTGTGAGGATCAAATCACAGTCTTCCACCCCAAATGTTTTGTAATCAGCACAGGCGGGGAGGCCATCATAACCAACATCAATGCCTAACACATCTTCATTGGGGAATTTATATCGTTTGCCTTGGTCCACCCATTCCACATGAGTGGGGGTTACATTCTGGACTTTTCCATTCAGTACTTCCCCCGATTTTAAGCGGATTTTGTCTGCAAACAGATCCATACCCAAAAAGACTAATCCAAGGAAAACAAGGGTAGGTCCAATCTTACGAATCTTTGCTATGTGGAACATTAAAACCAATGGAAATTCTCAATTTTGTGATAGATTTCTATCACTTAATTATCGACAATACTAGTAATTGCCGTGAACAAAAGCAAAATCAAAACGACGAATTCCTTACGCTTTAAGATTGGACTCTTTTATTCTCTCTTAGCCTTCCTTAATATCATCTTTTTTACGGTGATGATCTTCGAAAACCAATCAGATTTACTCTTAAAAAACTTCCAATTCCAATCGGAGAATTTAGCCAATACCATCCTCACCGACATCCAGACCATTGGACTGTCGAGTGAGAGGGATGAAAGTTTTGAAGTTTTCCGAAAAACTCTCAAACTTTACGAAATTAACAAATTTTCGATCTTTGATGCCGAAGGAAAAATCCTACAAACAGAACCAGAGTCAAATACGACAGATCTAACCATCCCTGATTCTGTTCTCAAAAAAACGAAGGAAGTATCCGCTGATAAAGAGGGGAATTTATTCAAAGCAAGATACAGTTTGGATTTAAATGAATCCGATTTTACTGTGGATTTTCTTTTACCAATTCGGCTCTCGGATGGAAGGGAAGTATTTTTATACACTCATTTTAATATCTCAAGCATCCAAGACAGACTAAAACAACTCTACATCCAAGTAGGTTATGCTGTCCTTTGGGGAGTTTTGTTTCATATCATTTTTGCAATCCTTGTGTATCGAGCGATCTTCAAACGTGTTGGTGATTTGGAAATTGCATCTAAGGATATGGCAACTGGAAATTTAGAATCAAGGGTCAATTGGAAATTCAAAAGTGATGACGAACTCGATAGTTTAGGTAAGTCATTTAACCAAATGGCAGAAGAGATTCAAAATAAGGTAACAACGATTACTCGCTTAAACCAAGAAATTAACCAAGAACTCCAAATTGGAAAAGAGGTTCAGGAACTCTTTTTACCATCAGTTAAAAAATTCAAAAAATTCAATATCGGAAAATTATACCGACCTATGAGAGAAGTTTCAGGTGATTTGTATCAGTACTTTCAAATTCCTGAAAAAAACTTTTATGGATTTTTTTTGGCGGATGCATCAGGACATGGAGTATCGGCGGCATTAGTAACGGTTGTTATGGCAATGTCTATTCAATCCATCATGAAAGAAAATCCAGCACCAATCCATGCAATTAATTCCTTAGGTGAAGTGATTGCAAATCGATTACAGGCTTCCTTTTTTGCAACGGGTGTTTTTGTGGTTTTTGATGAGCCGGGTGTTGTTAAATTTGTAAATGCAGGTCATAATGCACCATTTATCATACGACCATCCACAAAAGAAGTTCGGTTTATCGATAGTTCTGGTCCACCACTTGGAATGGGAGATGACATTCAGTATTCCCTAGAATCCTTTCCTGTAGAACCAGGAGATAAAATCATACTTTATACAGATGGGGTCGTGGAAACACCGATCAAAGAAGGTGGTTTGTTTGGTTTAGATCGTTTTACTGAAGTTGTTTTAGAGAACATTCATTTATCCAATGCTGAAATCGTAGAGAAGGCAATGGCACTTCTTGATGAAAAACATGAAGAATATAAGGATGATGTTACCATGTTAGTCCTTGATGTACCAGAATGAAAAAGTTTTTCTTTTTCTCTTTATTTGGATTTTTATTCTTATTCTTTGCAATGGCTTCAGAAGCCATTGTAAGTGTTAAATTACAAGAATTAAGATTTGGAATCTTAAGAGACCAATTGATGAATTATGAACTTTCATCGCAAACTTTGCGTGAACGTTTAAAACAAATGTTTTTATCAAAAGATGATTATATGACGGAAGTCAAAGTGAATATCCTTGAATCTGGGATCATGAACTCAGAAACGGAAGGATTAGATCTTAAGATGAGTTGGAAAGATAAATTCGGTCTGTATGTCATCAATTCCGTTCGATTTCTCAATTTAAAATCCCCTCTCGAACTAGAAGAACAACAAAAAACAATCATTCGACTTCAATTTGCCTTTTATATGGAGAGAACGAGGAAATATCCAATTGCTTCCAAAAAATACCAAGAACTTGAAGAATCCATCACTGCTACTTTATCTGATGAGATGGCTTTCACTTTATTACACCACGGTTATTGTTTGGTAATGATGGGTGACCGTGACAAAGCGTATGTAAAACTTAACAAAGCTATCGATTTGTTTCCAGGATCTCATTACGCAGAAAACGCATCTCTTCTCATCAGTTTCCTTGAAGACGGACAAAAGAAAAAGGAAGAACTGAAATCCAAAAAGAAATCTCCGGAAGAATTGGCATATTCACTTTTCCAAAGTGGCGATTATGAAGAAACACTCAAAACTTTAGAAAGTTTACCTACACTCACCAATGACCAATCATATATCAAAGCGCGTTCGATGGAAGAACTGGGTAAAACTTCCAATGCAGTAAAAGAATACATCCAATTGGTAAAACAAAAAGAAAATAAAGAAGTGGCAATTCGTGCCAATCGAAGGTTACTCCTGATCGGAAATTTTTACCAAGAGAACAAATCATTAGTTGCCTTTTCGAAAGAAGAAGCAACCAAATTGGGTGATAGTAAAGCCGCAGAAAATATTGAAGAAGGAAAAAGTTTAGTCCTTAAACCTGTCATCATTGAAAAAATCCTAAAAACAGAAAGTTCATCCAATTTGTCAAAAGAGGAAACAACTGAACTCAACCAAATTAAAGACGAAATCAAACTTTCGTTAGAGGATTCTAAACAAGAAACAAAAAATTTAGCCTTAGTTGTTTCAGAGGAAAAAATACCACTGGTTCCAGAAACAAGTCCTACAACGGAAAAAAAGGCAGAAGCTCCTCCAAAGAATGTTTCACAAAGTAAAGAGGCTAATGTCCCTCTCAAATTGAAAGTGAAGTTAAGAGATGGCAGGGAAGTTGTCTGTGATGAAGTCCTCATTGAAGGAAACTTAGCAAGTCTGAAATTAGGAAGTTTTGGTTTGAATTTGCCTTATGATTTGATTGTGTCGGTCCAATCAAGCCAACCCAAAAAAGGGAAAATTAAAATTGGAACGAACACTGGCGTTGCAGGTGAGTCGTCAAAATGGATACAAAACCAAAGTGGAGATTGGGTATTGTCGAAGGATTCGGAAAATCCCGTGACTCGAGCCGATGTTAAGTACTTTCGGCTCTAGAATATGGAAAGGCGGATTACGGAAGTTCCGCTTCTCCACCTAAAATTGTAAAAAATTTGTCCAAACTGGATAATTTTAAAATCACCATTACATCTTGGCTCACATTGAGAAGGAAAAATTGCCCTTCTTCTGATTTGAGTTTCTTTTGTAAATTGGCAAGCAGAGCAATCCCAGAGGAATCTAATAATTTGATATTAATCATATCAATTGCTACCGATTCTGCTCCATCATCAATGATCTTATGGAGCTCTTTTTTGAGTGCGGGTGCAGAATAAATGTCGAGGGAACCCTCTAGAGTAACAACTGTATGATTTTTAACTTGTTTTGTTGTGAAATTCATTGAACTTCCTACTGGCACGTATACTATCTGTTTTTACACAAATTTTGTAAAGAATTTTTGTAGATTTGGTTCCCAACAGGGAGCTTCGTTACCAATCTACTAGAAAAAACCCTAGTTTTGCAATTTTTTTAAGACCAAAGTGATCGCTTGGTTGAATCCATCATAACCACCTTTGTCATAGTCATTTAAATCTTTGTATTCCAAATCATTCATATCTAGCAGTAACTTTCGTAACTCGTGTTCTAAATACTCTTTTCGGATATAACTCGTTTCAAAAACCTTTGGATGCACACGTCAATTTGACGAGAAATCATTGAAATTTCGAATCATTTTTAGGTTGAGATTTTTAGAATTTTCTCTATGCTGAACGAGGGAGATCCGCCTCACCACAACCATAATGGGAAGTCCAATCAGTGTTTTAATTCTAGAAAACGATTCCAATAGCGTTTTTGATATTGTTCGTGAAATGAAATCCAATGGACTGAGTCCACTTTACAAAGTTGTCGAATCCTTTGGTTCTTTTGAAACAACTGTCTTGGAAGAAGATTGGGATGCGATCATCTGTAGTACACGAAAACCCTTTTATTTAGAAATTTCGCTTTATCTAAAATTCTTAAACGAAAAAAAAATCGATATTCCTGTTATCCTTTTATCAGACACAGAAGACTTTCAAAAAAATTTACAATATATGAAGTCAGGGGTCAACGATATTATTGATCGTAAAACCTTACTTAGATTAGCAGAAGTTTTAGAAAGAGAAAGAAGGGAATTGGTCTATCGAAAGGAAAAAAACACCACTGAAAGTTTTTTATTCCAATCTTTAAAAGAAATTCAATTACAGAAATTCGCATTAGACCAAGCTAACATAGTTTCGATCACTGATGCAAACGGAATCATCACTTATGTGAATGAAGCATTTTCGAAATGTTCTGGATACTTGGTTACAGAATTACTAGGTCAAAATCATAGAATCTTAAAGAGCCAAAACAAAACAAAAGACGAATGGGAAAAAATTTGGGAATCCATCCATAAAGGTCATGTTTGGCGAGGTGAGATACTCAATACTAAAAAAGATGGAAGCGGATTTTGGGTTGATACAACGATTGTACCTTTCATCGGAACGGATGGTTCCGTGTTTCAATACATTGCAATCCATCATGACATTACGGATCGAAAATTAGCAGAAGAACAACTGACTCATGATGCTTTTTACGATAATCTTACTGGATTACCCAATCGAGCTTTGTATCTCGCCAGGATTGAACAAAAAATTTTCACCTATAATATCAAAAAAGACGGATATCCAATCTTATTTTGTATCAATATAGATAATTTCAAACGCATCAACCATTCACTCGGAAATGAAGCTGGTGATAAAATTTTAATCATATTTTCTCAGAGACTAAAACAATTTTCGGATAAAGAAGCCGTTATCACTAGATTAGGAGCCGATAATTTTTCTATTTTACTCAACCATTTACTTTCGATTGAGGAAGCTTTTGATTATGCATATCGTTTACTTGAATACATTGGTGATCCAATTCCAATTGGTGGCTATGAAATTTATTTAACCGCTTCCTGCGGTATTTCAGCCTTTGGACTTGGTGGAAAAGAAGCTGATGTATTGCTGCGAAATGCTGAGATTGCAATGTTCCATGCTAAATCACAAAAAGTGGGTACCGTGGCTGTATTTAACCAAGCAATGCAGGAAAAGATTCACTTCCAACTTGAGATCCAAAATGATTTAAAAAAAGCGCTCACTCAAAATGAAATTTCTGTTTTTTACCAACCCATTTTAGACCTAAATACCAACAAAATTGGGCATTGGGAGGCACTCGTTAGGTGGCGTCATCCCCAAAGGGGGATGGTATCCCCTGCAGAATTTATCCCACTTGCAGAAGATTCTGGTTTGATAGTACCCATTACACGATTTGTTTTAGAACAAACTGCTAATGTGATTGAAGAAGTACAGACCAAAAAAGGACATCCAATTTCAATTGCAGTGAACTTGAGCCCGCAAGTTTTTTTTGATCAGAATATTTTTCATTGGATTGTTAACTTACACAAACAACGAAAGATTCCATACTCTTCGCTTCAAGTGGAAATCACTGAAAGTTTGGCTATGAAGAATTTATCGGAAACTGTACCCATTTTATCAAATCTAATTGATATTGGTGTGAAAGTGGCTCTAGATGATTTCGGAACTGGTTTTTCATCTTTATCTTATTTAGAAAAACTCCCTTTATCTATTTTAAAAATTGATAAATCGTTTTTAAATAATGTCCACGTTGGCTCCAAAGAAAGTTTTTTACTGATCTCCATCATCAACATGGCTCATGATTTGGGATATTCGGTTGTAGCAGAAGGTGTTGAAGAGTTAGAACAATTAGAGCTCTTGAAGTCATATAAATGTGACGAAATCCAGGGGTATTGGTTATCCAAACCGATCCCATTCCCTGAAATCATTCCATTCTTAGATTCATTTTATAAAAAGGAAAAGTAATGAAACGTTTACGAATATTAATTTTCGTTCTATTTGTATTTCACTGTAACACTTCACCAACAGGTAGAAAACAGATTGTTTTGGTCAGTGATGGCGAAATGAATGAAATGGGAACTTTAGCTTTTGATGAATTAAAATCAAAAACACCAATTGACACAAGAAATAATACCAATTCATATGTAAAATGTATCGTTGATTTAGAGTTAGGTGTTACTACCGATACAACCGGTGTAGATTCTTGGGAAGTGATTGTATTTAAAGACAATACTCCCAATGCATTTGCCTTACCAGGTGGAAAAATCGGTGTTTTTACCGGAATGTTTTCTGTTGCAAAGAATAAAGACCAACTAGCAGCAGTGATTGGGCACGAAATAGGACATGTCATCGCAAGGCATGGAAATGAAAGGGTTTCCCAAAATCAATTGGCTTCCGGTTCGGTAAAACTCCTCGAAACTCTTGGGAAACCGACAGTGGCTGGTGCACTCGGAATGGGTGCAAAATTTGGCGTGTTATTACCATTTTCGAGACAACATGAATCAGAAGCGGATTTAATTGGTTTAGAAATTATGGCAAAAGCAGGATTTGATCCAAGAGAAAGTGTAAACCTATGGAAAAATATGAGTGCACTGGGTGGAGGGAAACCAAATGAACTTTTATCAACTCATCCCTCCGATGAAACTAGGATGAAACAATTAAACCAAGCAATGCCAAAGGCTATGGCACTGTTTGAGTCAGCACTACAATCTGGAAAAAAACCAAATTGTGTTATGTGAAGGAGTTACTCACAGAGTAACTTCCTTCCTGTAATTTTACAATTTCTAGATTTACCATCATCGATTAAAACTCCGATACCTTCTTGGCCATCGGAAGAAAAATCACCAGAAACAGATTTCCCATCTTTGAAACTATAAGTTCCTTTTCCATTGATTTGGCCATTTTGGAATTCACCAACATATTTATCACCGTTTTTGAAATTGTACTCGCCTGGGCCTTGTTTTTTATCTTCCACATAAGTTCCATTGAATTTTTCACCATCAGCATATAGAAAGTTTCCTGCGCCATCTCTTAAATCGTTTTTGAAGGAACCAGTATAAATATCTCCATTATCATAAACATATTTACCAACTCCATTGACACAATTTCCTTCGATGCATCCAAATTTTTTACCACCTTTTTCGGGGTCTTCCATATTCACATTACGTGAGTTTGACTTTGTATCCTGATTTTTGGAATCGGTTGTTTCTTTTGGATCATTGGATGCACATGATACAAATAATAATAAAAATGAAGTCATAAAAATGGTTTTCCAGTGATTCTTCATAAATCCCCCAATGCCGTAAATGATCCAAGATGGCAGAAGAAAAATCAATTCAAAAAGTAATTTTGGATATTCTGAAAGGAATTACTCGGTGGATTGTTTTCCTTGTCTTTTGCATTATTTTCAGAATTTGTATTGTTTTTTGGTTCAAAAGTTTCATACAATTTTGACTCTTTGTCCAAATCTGATAAAAATCGACTAACGGAAGTAAAACGATTTTTGTCATTAAAGGCTGGATTTGTAAGAAAAAGCATGTCTTTTGCTCTCGTAATTGCCACATAAAACAAACGCCTCTCTTCTTCGAGTTCTTCCGTTGTACGTATATGGTGGTTCGGTAAATTGCCCTCAACCACCTGCATTGTAAATACCACTTTCCATTCTAATCCTTTTGCAGAGTGAATTGTGGATAAAGACAAATATTCATCTTTTAATTCATTTGTGTTTCCAATTTCTTTTCCTTCCAAAGGATTTAGGATTAAATTGGAAAGATAATCTGATAACTTAGTTTCGCTTTTTGATAAAAGTAAAAGAGAATCCAAATCCTGTTTTCTTTTTTCCGAATCATCATAATTAGCTTCTAACACTGGTATGTAATGAGTTAAAATGGATTCCAAAATTTGATTTGTGGATTGTTGGAAAGGAGAAAGTGAGTCTAAACACTCCATGAGTTTTGAAAAAGAATGTTTTGTACTTTCTGGTATTCCGAGGAAAAAATTAGAATCATTTTTCCATAGGAATTGGTTGGATTCCAATCGTTTATAAAGGATTTGGGAATATTTTTTACCAATTTGTTCTTCTAATAATAACATTCGATTCCACGAAAGAATGTCTCTTGGATTCTCAATTACTTTTAAATAGGCAATTACGTCTTTTACATGAGCCAAATCCAAAAAGCGTTTTCCACCAAACTTACGATAGGGGATTTTTTTAGCATTTAACTGGATTTCTAATAAATGAGAGGAATAACCAGAACGAAATAATACTGCCATCTGAGAGAAGGGGAGTCCTTCTTCGTAAAGTTCTAACAGTTTTTCTGCTATCCATTTTGCTTCTTCTTCAAAAGATTCTACTGTCACTAAAAAAGGTGGTAATGATTGTTTATGTGTGGCTGCAATTAAATTCTTTTTATAATTTTCTGAACTTTTTTCTAATACTGCATTCGCAAGGTTTAGAACAGGCTGTACACTTCTGTAGTTTTTTGTGAGTTGGATGATTTGAGTATTTGGAAATATTTTGGGGAAGTCCAACATGTTATGAACACTTGCTCCACGAAATCCGTAAATGCACTGTGCATCATCACCTACAACTAAAATGTTTTGGTGGATACTTGCCAGTAAACAGGCGATATGTGCTTGTATTTTATTGGTATCTTGGTATTCATCTACCAATATATATTCATAAGTTGTGGCCATTTTTTGCCGAATTCTTTCATCTGATACAAGGATTCTGCGAGTGTATTCTAACAAATCATCAAAATCAAGTGAGTTGTGTTTGGTTTTGAGCTCGGTAAACTTTGTCTTGATTTCTTGGATTTCTTTTGTGATACCAAGGAACATTGGATATTCTTTTTGCAAAAATTTTTCCAGGGAAATTTGTAAATTGAAACAAGAAGAAAAAATTTCTGCGAGAGTTTCTTTTTTGGGAAACCGAACTTTTGTTCCTGTTGTGACAACTTGTTCTCTCGCCATACCAACAAATCCGATTGTGTCTTCCTCATCTAATATTGTAAAATTCGGATCTATTGAGATAACACTGGCAAACTTACGTAAAAAATGATGGCAGAAGGAATGAAAGGTTCCCCCCCGAACAGACATCATTCGGTTGTCTAAAATGCTGGAGGCTCTTCCTAACATTTCTTTTGCAGCTCGCCTTGTGAAAGTGAGTAAGAGGATGGATTCAGGATTTGTACCATTTTTTACCAAATGGGCCAATTTATGGACGAGGGTATTGGTTTTTCCTGTCCCCGCCCCAGCAACCACTAAAACCGGGCCTTTCTCGGCCAAAACCACTTGTCTTTGGGCATCATTCAGTTCCAGGTCCACAATACAGAGATTTGTTGTCTGGATTCTGTTGACAAACGGAAATTATTCTATTTGATAGTGGAGACTGGTTGTATAAAACAATGACATCTATTGTGGAAAATCAAAAAGAAACTGATGTAAAAAAAATACTAGTTGTCGAAGACGAAAGGATCATTGCGATCAATATTTGTTCAACCTTAAAACAATACGGTTACAATGCCACATATGTATCGGAAGCAAATGATGCGATTGAACAAATTGAATCCGAACACTTTGACCTAGTTCTCATGGACATTATGTTAAATGGTCCAATGGATGGAATTGAAATTGCGGGGAAAATCAAAAGAAGTAAAGAAATTCCCGTTATTTACCTCACCGCTTATTCTGATGAAGCCACAATCAATCGGGCTAAAACCACTGAACCATTTGGTTATTTGATCAAACCATTTAATAGCCGTGATTTATATATATCTGTGGAAATGGCAATTTACAAATCACAAGTCCAAAAACATATCCGAGTTGTGGAAAGTCGATTGGCGGAAAACCAAAAATGGGAAACCATCGCTCTTGTTGCTTCCGGTATTTCACATGAAATCAACAATCCTCTTACATCCATTCTCAATTTAGCGGATCTTATCTTATTAGAAGCCAAAAAAACTTCTAATTCAACCCTAAAGGAAAAAGCTGAAAAAATCGCGGAAGAGTCAGAACGAATTGCAAAGATTGTAAAAAACTTAGTTTCTTATTCGCAATCCACGAATTCCCAATGGACATATTCCAATTTAGTTAGCATTTTAAATGATACACGTTCCTTCCTTCACCAATACTTTTTAAAAGAAGGAATCCAATGTGAATTGGAAATGGGAGATGTACCCCATGTGTATTGCCAACCCCAAAAAATCAAACAAGTCCTTCTCAACTTAATCCAAGATGCAAGGTTACGCGTGAATACGAGAGAAGATTCCATCGGCAGGAAAATTTCTGTATCTCTGTCAGTTGTAGGCGAAGATGGAAAAGAATTTGTTCAAATCCAAATCAAAGACAATGGTGCGGAAGATTTGATGATGGGAATTTCTCAAATGAATTCATTAGATGTTACCCGTAGCATCATCGCCGAACACAAAGGAAACTTAATACGCGAGGAAGAGTCTTCCTCTTGGGTGTTTACCTTACCCATTGTTAAACCTGTTTGAACTAAAAAGTCTAAGAACGATTCCCTGATAGGATTGGTTTTTTGTGCAAATGGGGAGTTTCTAATAATTTAAAAAATAATTCGATTCGATTGGAATGTAAAAGCCAATTGTCTTCTGACAAAAGACCCGCTAAGAAAAAATTGAAGTCTTTGTAATAAGCAAAGGAAAGTTGAGGGTTTTTTGTAAAATCAAGGAGCAAAGCAAGGGCTAATCGGTTGGCACTTTCCTCTGGACCAAAACCATCTGTGAGGATTTGGATCGACGGTTCCGGAACTTGGACAATGTGTTCTTCTTGTCCGTCTCTAATTTTGAGATTGTACCGCAAGGTACCTGGAATGCGTTCTCCAGAGTAGGTTTTAGACATTTAAAACTCACCTATGCTCAAGTCTCGAGCCATTTGATTATGTCCATTCCTCGGAAACTTACGCAACCTCTTTTTCATAGAATTTACAAGATTCAGGTCCGAATTTCTACCTGGTTTTCCATTGATTTTTTCGATAGGGGTAAAACTCTCGTTCTATACTTCCAAAGCCCGCTGTGCAAAAATCCATTCATTTTCTCATACTATTTTGTTGTTTTCTTCTCGGAATGGAAATTCTGGCACAGGATACAAATGGCTTAAAACTGCTATTCCCTGACCAATCTTTACCAACTAAAAACCAACAAGAGGAAGAAAGAAAACAGACCACAACACAAATCCAACGTGGCATCGTTCGCAAATCCGTTGATGTGATGACCGACCGAGAAGTCGAAGATAACTTAAGAAATTTAGGTTTGAATCCAACAGGTACGATTTATACCAAACGGGAACGTTTACGGGAAGCACTTGTCCCACCAGAAGAAGTTCCACTCACACCTGAATCGTTACTTGCCTCTCAACCGAAAAAAGGTCCACCCATCCAAATCCAGAATGCTGCGGAAGGCCAACTCATGAACATTGATAAAACAAAAGGTGGAGTCCTAGTTTTAAGAGGAAAGGTACGTGTTAAAATCAAAGCGGGGGAATTAATTGCTGATTCCGTTTCCATCGACGCCAATAGACAAGAAATTTATGCGGAAGGGGGAGTGGAATACAAAGACGGAAATGCAAAGGTGATTGGAGATCGAATGATCTACGATCTAAAATTAAACCAAGGTGTTGTGTACAATTCTAAGTTAAGTATGTTTCCTTCCCATTTCATTGGTCAAAAGATCAAACGATTGGATGAAAAACGATACCTATTAGAAATGGGTTACTTTACTGCTTGTAATGCGGAGCTCCCACATGAATCATTCCAAGCAAAAAGGATTGTCATCCATGATGATCGGACGGTAGTTGCGCAATGGGTTTCTTATAAAGTTGGTGGCACAACTCTTTTTATGTTACCGTTTTTGTACAATTCAGAATCTGGTAATGGAGTTACCACACAGTTTGGTAAAAATAATACGCAAGGTTGGTTTTGGCAAAACTCATACCAGTGGTCAGATTCTTATCCCAATAGTTTATTCTTAGCAAACGGGTATAAATTTCGTTTTGATATGTATGAAAAAACGGGACAAGCTGCCCAGTTAGAGATGTGGAAAGTTTCACCCATTCTCAATTATAATATCAACTTAGGTTATGCTAATTATAAAAACACAGCTATCACTCCAGTTTATGAAGATCGTTTTAAAAATGGTGGAATTGGAACAGTTGCTGTAACCAACAACGTAGATCGGGGAGAACTGTTTCCGAACTCAAGTCTTCCTTATCGTAATACAGGCGTTAACTATGACCCTTGGTGGAAAGCTGACTTACGTTTAAACGCTAAATTTAATGACTTTTCAAAAGATTACACTAGAAACTTCCAATTACAATACGAAAATTATAGTAATAGATTGTTTGATTATGAATTTGGAAATCGATACCAACCTTCCAATTCATTACAATCATTGTACACATACCGTGATGTGCGTTTTGGACTCATCCGAAACCTTTTAAACTGGAATTTCAATTATACGGAAAATAGAGGGGATTTGAGTGTTGGTATCTCTATGAGTCGTACACTCATTTACCAAATCCAAGCAAATCAATTCTTTGCAGCACAAGATACATTACCAGCTGTCACCATTCGGAATTCTAGTAATATTGGACTCATCCCAGGAACAGCTAGTCCTGTTTATTGGGATTTATTGTTCCAAACAAACATCAATCGAATTTATGGTCCTCCACAACAAAAGTTAAATCCAACAACTGGAGTTGTGGATCCAAGAAGCCAATACCAAGATTATGTATTAAGGTCACAAACGAATGTGGTAGGAGAAACAGGATTTCGTTCTCCAATTGCGATGGGAGCATACATGTCGTTTACTCCTTCCGTTTATATGGGAGCCACAAAACAATCTGTTGAATTTCCAGGAACTGGAAGTGAGTTAAATGGACCCGACCGCGATGTAAACAAAGCATACGCAACTTTACTCAAACAACAATCGTATCAATATGTAAGACAATCTCATACAGTTCGTATGGGGATTCCCGAAATTTTTCTTTCTACCACTTATCGAAGATTAGATGCAGATAAAGCGGAAGCAAAAGATCCAATTTTAGGTAATTTACGCCAACATGAAGCTGAATTTTCTTTAGAAAGTTATGCATTAAATGATTGGGATATTTCAGTTCGAACTATCAGGGACTTACGTCAATTTTCATCTTCGTATAATCCTGGACTAACCAATATGCAACGTTGGTATTATACAGTTGTTAGGATTGGTGGTTTTTTTGATTTTGTGGATGGATTCACAACTAGAAGACCAAGTTTGTTGGAACGAAAACGGAATTTTTATTCTGGTATTTTTATTAATAATGATTATGTTCATCATACTCCACAAAATCGATCCCTATCCAACAATTTAACAGTATCATACAAAATGGGTGGATTTTCTTGGCCCATCATTCGTGCTTTCCGAAGTTTGGAAATCGGTTCAACTTGGTACCACGTCTATAAAGATAGTTTTTTAGATAGTTACCGATTCTTTTTCAAAACAGATGTGAAAGTAACGCGTTACACAGGACTCGAATTAGAATTAGACTCAAGAGTAACGGAACCTTGGCGCCTAACAGCACTTGCACAAGGTCAGTTTTATGCATTAAATACAAGTCCTGAACTTTATACGGCACAAACTGGAACCAATTATGATCAAACTACAATCTGGGAAGATTTAGCATCTGGAACAGGGGCTAAAGGACAAACGGAAAGACAAAAAACAGTATTTAATATTAACAGGTTTATGATGACGTTTAAGATGGATCTTCATAATTGGGAGTATCGATTGGGATATAGTATGAACCTTCGTGCTTTACCAGGAGGTCTTGCTCTTAACAACCAATTAACTTTTTACGATCAATCCGTATATTTATCTGTAAATTTAACAAATTTCAATTTTGGAGATTCATCATCTGCCCAAGCAACTAGGGTAAGATTGTATCGATTCAGAAAACGTCCATTAGATGGAACTTCGACAGATTTAACAGATTAAGATGGTAACCAAATGCTAAAAGAAAGAAGTCAATCATTCAAATTACTATTCTTAGTTACTGATTTTTTTATAGGCTTAACAAGTTTCTTAACAGCTTATGTTGTTCGGTACTATTTATCTCCGGATTCGAGTTTCCAAATCCAAACAATTGATCCACTCAATTATTTAATCCTGGGAATTGTGCTTGGATTTTCCCAAGTAGTTTCTTTTTTATCAATCGATTTATACCACCCAAGAAGAGGTTTATCTTTTTCAGATGAACTTTTTGCAATCATCTCAGGAGTGATCCTTAATCTTCTCGTTGTACTTTCCTTACTGTTTTTCTTTCGAGGGGAAAGTTTTTCTCGATTGGTAATTGGATACTTTGCAATTTGTACGGTAATCCTCACTTCATTTTCCCATTTTATTCTGAGATCACTTATGCAGTATCTAAGGAGTAAGGGATATAACTTAAAGTCTGTTCTCATCATTGGCACTGGAAAATCAGCCATTAACTTTTCTAAAACATTACAAAAACATTCAATTTACGGTTATACTGTCAAAGGGTTTGTGGCTGGTAAAAAAAACCTTTCCCCAAAACAAATTCAAACTGTCACATCTACAACGAAGTTAGAGAATTTTGTAGAACAAAACCAGATTGATTTAATTGTTTATGCACTTTCACACGAAGAAGGGGATTCATTAAAAGAAGTGATAGACATAGCTGATTTCCATGGAATCGATTTAAAAGTAATTCCCAGTTACGAAGAGATAGTCACAGCCAAAGGTAGAGTGGAAGTGTTAGACGGGATTCCCATTATTTCCATTCGTAACATTCCATTACGATTAGGTTATAATTTAGTTTTAAAAAGAACGTTTGATATCTTGTTTTCGCTGTTTTTTATCCTATTGTTTAGTCCATTTTACATCTTAATTGCACTACTTGTGAAATTGACAAGTAATGGTCCTATCTTTTATAAACAAGAAAGAGTAGGTCTAGATAATAAAGTTTTTGGAATGATTAAATTCCGTTCCATGGTTGTCCAAGCCAAAGAAAAATCAGATACTTTATGGACTGTCAAGGATGATCCAAGGGTAACTCCCGTTGGTGCTATCTTACGTAAATTGTCTTTGGATGAAACGCCACAATTTTTCAATGTGTTACTTGGTGATATGTCAGTTGTGGGGCCAAGACCAGAAAGGCCTTTTTATGTGGAAAAATTCAGAAATGAACACCACCAGTATATGCGCCGTCATGCGGCAAAAGCTGGGATCACCGGTTGGGCACAAGTCCAAGGATTTAGAGGTGATACCTCTATTGAAAAAAGAATCGAAGCAGATATTTTCTACATCGAAAACTGGTCTTTACTTTTGGATATAAAAATCATTTTACTCACACCATTAAAAGCGATTATAGATAGGAATGCATACTGAGGAAACCTTATGGATGAAAAAGAATTAAAGAACATTGCTAATTTAGCAAAACTCAACATTGAAGACAGTGAAATTGCAGGTATGCTTAGTGATTTCTCAAGAATTGTACAATATGTAGATGAAATCAAAAATCTAGATACATCAAAAGTTGGTGATGATGAGATCTATGAACAAATTTTCTATGAATTGAGAAAAGATCTAAGTGAAAACTCACTGAAACGAGATGATTTATCAAAAATAGCTCCTTCATACGAAAATGGGTATGTAGTTGTTCCTAAGGTGATTGAAACATGAAAGAGATTATTTTTCTTACTTATTCCGAAATCAAAAAAAAATTAAATGACGGAAGCTTAACCTCACAAGAGTTAGTTTCCGCATATTTAGAAAGAATTAAGAGTAGTGATTCAAAAGTAAAAGCATTTTTAAATCTAAATGCAGACAAAATCCTTACCCAAGCAAAGGAAAGTGACGAAAGAAGAAAGACTGGTAAACCTTTCTCTGAATTTGATGGAATCCCAATCGGAATCAAAGACAATATCTGTATCAGAGGGGAAATCACTTCTTGTTCCTCTAAGATTTTAGAAAATTTTGAATCTCCGTACGATGCAACTGTCATCACAAAATTAAAAGAGAAAGGTTTTGTCTTTTTTCCTAGACTCAATATGGACGAGTTTGCAATGGGTTCTTCTACAGAAAACAGTGCATTCCAAACTTCCAAAAACCCATTTGATACAGATCGTATTCCAGGTGGATCAAGTGGTGGTTCGGCGGCGGCAGTTGCGGCTTCCATGTTACCAATTTCACTCGGTTCAGACACGGGCGGATCGATACGCCAACCTGCATCACTCTGTGGCATTTGGGGATTAAAACCTACCTATGGAAGAGTATCACGATATGGACTTGTTGCCTATGCATCTAGTTTGGACCAAATAGGACCTTTTTCCAATGACATGGAAGGTATAAGCGATCTTTTAGAAATTTTATCAGGACTTGATACAAAAGACCAAACAACCGCTAAAGTAGATCATTTTGATTCCAAATCGGTGAGTACAATTGACTGGAAAGGTAAAAAAATTGGAATCATGAAAACGGAAGATTTTAATTTTTCACCTGATGTGAACGCACGTTATTTAGAAATTTTAAAATCATTGGAAGAAAAAGGTGCTGAGTTAGTCGCATTGGATTTTTCTCTTTTGAAGTATGCTATTCCGGTATATTACTTAATTGCAACTGCGGAATGTTCTTCTAATTTAAGTCGTTTTGATGGAATTCGATACGGATTACGAAAGGAAACCTCTGGAAAATTAGATGATCTATATTCGGAATCAAGAAGTGCTGGATTTGGAAAAGAAGTCAAACGAAGGATATTACTCGGAACCTTCTCTTTAAGTTCTGGTTACTATGACGCTTATTATGGAAAGGCGCAAAAAGCAAGGGTTCTCATCCGAAAACAATATGCAGATTTTTTTAAGTCAGTAGATGTCATATTACAGCCTACATCTCCAACAACAGCATTCAAGGTGGGAGAGAAAACAAAAGATCCCATTCAAATGTACCAAGCAGATATTCTGACAACTTCTGTGAATCTAGCAGGAGTTCCGGCGATCAGTTGTCCTGCAGGTGTTGATCAAAATGGTCTTCCAATTGGAATCCAACTAACAACGTCCCATTTTGATGAAGTTAAACTACTTAGTTATGCATATTCACTCTCCAAATTAGATCTTTGTAAGATAACATTGCCTAAAGAGATCAAATAAAATGGATGAATTAACCAAAAGAGTGATTCCTTGTTTGGATATCAAAGGAGGAAGAGTTGTAAAAGGGGTCCAGTTTGTCAATTTGATTGATGCTGGTGATCCTGTTTCGTGTGCAATTGCATATGAAGAAAACAAAGCAGATGAATTGTGTTTTTTAGACATCACTGCTTCCTCTGACAAACGAGACATTCTTTTGCATTTAGTAGAAGAGGTTGCGAACAAATTATTTATCCCTTTCACTGTTGGTGGTGGAATTCGAACCATCGATGATGTCAAAGCAGTCCTTAATAAAGGAGCAGACAAAGTTTCGATCAATACAAGTGCTTTCCAAAACCCAAAGCTTTTAAAAGATGCAAGTGAGATATATGGATCACAATGTATCGTTTGTGCAATTGATGTTAAATTCCATCCAGAACGAAAACGATATGAAGTGTATCTCAATGGTGGTAGAGCAGAAACTGGTCGTGAAGCATTAGATTGGGGACGTGAAGCATATGAAATGGGTGCTGGGGAAATTTTACTCACATCCATGGACAAAGATGGAACAAAAGATGGATTTGATATTACTTTGATGAAAACATTCACGAGTAATCTTTCCATTCCGATTATTGCTTCTGGTGGTGCCGGTAATCCAGAACACATGGCAGAAGTCATTTTACGTGGTGGTGCTGATGCTGTACTTGCTGCTTCCATCTTTCATTTTGGCGAATTTTCCATCCAAGAAACAAAACAAACAATGAAAGAAATGGGCATCAAAGTAAGATTATGAATTCATTTCATATCTTAGATTATCTATTTTTTCTTTTTCCTTTTTTCATTATTTTTTTCATTCTATATCGTTTCCGAGCGAAAAACAATTCTACGAAAGAATATTTCCAAGCCGAAGGAAGTTTAAACTGGTTTGTTGCGGGAACTGCCATGGTAGCAACAACATTTGCTGCTGATACACCACTTGCTGTAACAGAGATTATTCGAACACAAGGTATCTCTGGAAATTGGATTTGGTGGTACATGGCTGTTGGTGGTTTTGTTACTGTATTTTTCTTTTCCAAACTTTGGAAACGGTCTGGTGCAAGCACCGACTTAGAACTCATTCAAATTCGTTATAGTGGTAAGGAAGCAGAATTTTTAAGAGGATTTAAAGCATTTGTCATTGGGTTACTTTTAAATTTAGTGATCCTTGGTTGGGTAAACCTAGCCATGTTAAAAATCATTCCTGTTTTTTTTCCAAGTATCAATTCGTCACTTGTATTAGTATTTTTATTGTTATTCGGTGTGATTTATACTGCTATCGCTGGATTACGTGGAATTTCTTATATTGATGTATTTCAATTTTTTTTAGCGTGGATTGGTTGTATCCTTTTTGCCTATTTTGCACTCCAACTTCCTACAATAGGTGGTTTGGAAAATTTAAAATCACTATTACCCAAGGACAAAATCCTATTTTTCCCCAATGGGGATCATGGATCCCTTCCTTGGGATCATTTTCTAATCCTTCTAACAGTTCTTTGGTGGTCAAGTTGGTATCCAGGATCAGAACCGGGAGGCGGGGGGTACATCGCGCAAAGAATCCTTGCTACCAAAAATGAATCAGCAGCCCTAAAGGGTAGTTTATGGTTTGTGATTGCTCATTATTTTGTAAGACCGTGGCCTTGGATTTTAGTAGCACTTGTATCCATCGTTTTATACCCAAATTTATCAGAGATAGAAAGTGGAAAAGGATTTCTCATGGTATTACAAGAAGGAATGCCAAATGGAATGAAAGGGTTAATGCTCAGTGCCTTTTTGGCTGCCTATTTATCCACTTTAGCAACTCATTTGAATTGGGGTGCATCTTATCTGGTCAATGATTTATGGAAACCATTCACGAATGGAAAAAAATCAGATTCTTATTTTGTTAAAGTTTCCTATCTCATTCAACTCCTTACAGCAATCTTTTCATTTTTCCTAGCAGTGTATGGAATGGATACCATCAAAGGTGCTTGGGTATTTTTACTAGAAGCTTCTTCAGGTATTGGATTTGTATTAATTGTTAGATGGTATTTTTGGAGGGTTTCAGCTTGGACTGAAATTTTAGCACTTATACTTTCCCCCATTTTCTATATTGTGTATTCCCATATACTACATTTTCCTTTTCCTTATTCCATTCTATACACTTCCATAAGTTCTGCGATCATCTTACTTCTTTCCACTTATGTATTACCCCATACAAAAAAGGAAATCTTATATTCTTTTTATGAAACGACAAAACCTCCTTACTTTTTTTGGAGGGGTTTTTTCAGTGAAAATCCAGAATACAAACAAAACTTTTATCCAAACCATATGATTGTATCTTTGATTGGAACATTATTCGGATTGAGTTTTGTATTCGGCGGACTTTATACGATTCAGTGCTTTTTTTGGAACGAAGGAGAAATCAAATTTGGAATCTTATTTTTTCTACTTGGTCTTCTTGGACTCATTTTCTCCGTTCAAAAAATACAGTCTAAATCCAAACCTTAAAAATTTCTTTATGGGTGATTACGAATCTCAGTGATCACTTGCGAAAATAAATTTCGGCTTTTTGTGTCATCTACATTGATTGTCTGGAAAGCCATCATGGAATGATCACAGTCCGTTACGTTGATTTGTTTGTTACTTAGGTTACCAATCCTTGCGCTATTGACAGGGACGATACCGTCCGATTGAGTAAATCCAGCATTGGATAGTAGGGTACATCCTGTGTTATAGTAAAATGTTTCGCCAACACTACAGCTACTTAAGACCCCTGCAAAACTAATAAACTTACTATTAAAACCTGACTTAAGATAAGAATCATTCAAAGCATCTAACACAAGATTTGTGGCTCCATTCAATGCTGGTTGTAAATTGCCTTGATTTGTATAAGCAAGTTCCTGCCCACCTTGAGTGTTGACTAAATAATTCCCTAGTTCATTTACAAAGGGATTCGAACCCAAGAAATTATTAGTCGCAAATGGTGATCCGTATTGCGGACTGGCAAGTGTTACGACTAAACGTATAAAAGGTAAATCTCCTGTTTCCTTTGCAAGTGCAACTCGAGTGACAAGTCCACCCATGGAATGAGCTACAATATAAACGGAATCGGTATCAACAAAACTTGCACGTAAAGTGGCATAAAACTGTCTACCATTCACTAAAATACTGTTTGAAGTTCTATAGGTATATACGTACAAATCAAATTCTGATTTTGCAGAATCCCTTCCTTCTTGGTAATGAATGAGTCCATTAGAGAACGTATTCTTTATATTTTGAATTTTCTTTTCATCGTTTGTAATTGGATCAGAATCTCTTTCTGCTGGATTCCAACCATGAACAAAAATAATTTTTTTAGCATTGGCTTTAGGAAACCAGTCAACGGATACAAATTGAGAATTTGCTAAATTTCTGGAAGTTCCGGGAATAAAACCAAATAATTTTTGATTGGGATTAGGTAGAAGTCCAAGAAAAGCAAGTAACAATGCTTCTTCGTTTTTGTCTTTTTCGGAAACAAATTCTTTCCTATAAAAATCATATAAACAAGATTGAAATGTGATGATTGAGAAAATGAAAAATAAAAAAAATCCTATGATTCGCTTATTGCGAAACATGATGTAGCCTATCCAAAGTAATTCCACAAGCAACTACCACGTTGAGCGAAGTAACCGCACCATATAAAGGAATCCTAGCTACATAATCTGCATCTTCAAGTAAAATTCTTTTGACACCTTCTCCTTCATTCCCCATGATTACAGCCATTTGGGAAACATCAGGTAAATTTTCCCAGATCTCTTCTTCCCCTTCTTCATCAGTGGCAAGGATCCAATACTCATTTTTTTTAAGAAATTCTATTCCGTGTTTTAAATTCGCGACTCTATAAATCTGAATATGGTGAATTGCACCTGCAGATACTTTTTCAACAACAGGAGTAATAGGGGACGTGTCCCTATCAGACATTAACACATGTTTTACTCCCATACATTCAGCTGTACGTAAGAGGTTACCCAAATTGCCTGGGTCCTGTATACGATCCAAAATTAAAATTGGCCCTTCGTTTGGTTGAATGTTTTGTTTAAATTGTTCAAAACCAAGTGATGTAAACGATTTTTGTTTTGTACGAATGATCACATACCCTTGGTGATTTTTATCTTGGGCTATTCGATCTAATTCCCTGCTAGAGACAGTTGTGAACTTTACAGAATTGGGTAAATAAGACTTAATCCTATGTTTTTCTTCATTTCCAATTCCATCTTTGACAATGACTTCTCGAATGGTTTTAATGCCTCGTTCCGGAGCCATTTGTTCCAGTGATTCTAAAAATTCAAAAAAATTCCGTTTCCCAAAAAGTATTTCTACGGGGCTTTTTTCCATGTTGTGATTCCTTCTTTTGTGTCAGCGAGAAGGATGCCTTTGTTTTCCAACTCTTTTCGTATATTGTCTGCAGTAACAAAATCTTTATTCTGTTTAGCTAATTTTCGATTTGATATTTGTTCCAAAATCCATTCTTCGGAAATTCCATCCAAATTTGCCTTTGGTTTTTCAAATGAAAATACCGCAAATAGTTCGTTCATTTTAAAAAACAAACGAAGTGCCTCTTCATAAAAAAGATTTACATTTTCTATTTTAGTCTGGTCTAGTGTTTGGTTTACGATTCGCACAAGTTCATGAAGAATCGCAAGTGCCTTGGGAACATTGAGATCATCTGCTAATGCATTTAAAAAATTATCATTGAGTTTGGTTAGTTCTGGTAGGGAAAAAACTAAATTTTCTCCATCATCTGGAATCAAATTCCATAATGAGCCAGTATCCAATAATCGAAAGATTGTGTTTTGAATTCTGTCTAAAGATACTTTCGATTCTTCCAATTTGGTCAAAGAAAAATTCAACTTACTTCTATAATGAGCTGATATTAAATGAAAACGAATTATTTTTGGCTCATAACCTTTTTCTAGAATATCTCGTAAGGTATAAAAATTTCCCTTACTCTTTGACATCTTTTCACCATCAACTAATAAATGTTCGCAGTGAAGCCAAGTTCCTACAAATTCCTCATTTGGATATGCACCTGTTGTTTGTGCGAATTCATTTTCATGGTGAGGGAAAAGTAAATCAATACCACCGGTATGAATGTCAATCCCCGAACCATAAATTTTGCGAATCATGGCAGAACATTCTAGATGCCAACCTGGTCTGCCCGTACCTAAACGAGTATGCCAACATTTTTCATCTTTCGTTTTCTGGTTTTTCCACAATACAAAATCTCTCACATCGTCTTTCTCGTATTCATCAGCATCGTAACGAACACCTGACTTCATTCCAGAAACATCAATTTTAGATAATTCACCATAACGATTGAATTTCTGTATGGAAAAATATACATTTCCCTCACGTTCGTAGACTAACCCATTCGATTGTAAAGTTTCGACAAGGGACACCATATCCTCAATGGATTCTGTCGCTTTGGGATAGTGTTCCAAGGTTTGAACGTGTAATGTTGATAGATCTTTAAAAAACGCTTCAGTCCAAGGTTTAGTAAACTCTTCCACACTAATGTTACGTTTTATAGATTCATTAATGATTTTATCATCAATGTCAGTGATATTCATTGACTGGTTTAATTTATAGCCACCTAACAGAAGGGAACGGCGCAAAATATCTACGAATAAAAAAGATCTTATATTCCCTATATGAGCAAAATTATAAACAGTTGGTCCACATGAATAGATAGAAACTAAATTAGGATTCTTGGGTGCAAAAGGTTCTTTTTTACCTGATTTTGTGTTTAAAAAGACAAAGGGAATCAAACTCATAGGGCAAAAATTTCTTTAACGAATTCTAAATTCGCTTGTGGTTGTTTTTCTTTTCCAGCTTCGTTTCCTTCTGTTGGATATAACTGCATTCTTTTATCACAATTCATATGATTGAATAGTGCAAATGTTGATTTTGGATGAGAGATTTGGTCTTCCATTCCACAAGAAAATAGGGCAGGAATTTTTATCTTTTTAGCAAAATTCATCGCATCAAAATATGATAATTCTTTTTTGTAATCTATTTTTTTAGTGGCTCGTTTCTCAAAAAATGGAGTGAGTTCACGAACCCAAGGGTTTCCTTTTAAGGACATTTGATCCTTATCAATATAACAAAAAGAAGGTGTTTCTAAAATAAGTCCTTTTATTCGATCAGAATATGCTGCACCAAATACTGCCAAGGCGGAACCTAAAGATTTTCCATGGAGAATGATTTGATCACCATCGATTCCATCAGAAAGCCTTAGAAATTCAATGGTACGTATCACATCTAAATAGAGTTTTCTCATATAAAACTCTTCTTTTTGGTCAAGGCCATGGGCAAAATAATTGGGAGTCCATCCAACTGGTGATTTACCAGTTGCCGGATCTATTGGTATTTGGATCATTTCTTCACCATGTCCACGTAATGTGATGTGAAGTTGGGCAACACCCAAATCAGAATATCCTTTTTGGATTTCCTCTGGTATCGCAAGGTAATCGTGAAAATACACAACAACAGGACGATCCCCACGTTTTCTTGGAATTGCTAGTTTTCCATGTAACACATGATTGTCGATACTTTGAAAACTGATATCATTCAAAGATTCCCAGATGAAAGAACCCTTTAAAACTGTTTTATAAGTAGCTTTGATCGGAACTTTTTTGAGTTCACCTATCCCTGACTTCCAAAAACTATCTAAATCACTTGGTGGATCTAGTTTTGGAATTGTTTGAAAACATTCGTCAAAACTAACGGTTTGTGGCATGAGAATCCAACTTAGGAGAAAATTGACCTAAAAAACTATACATAGTCTGTAAAAGAAGAACTGAAATGGTCATAGGGCCTACACCACCGGGAACAGGAGTGTAGTAGGAAGACTTATCTTTTGCTTTTGAAACTTCGATATCTCCCACATTACCTACGTTATACCCAGCATCCAAAATCACTGCACCATCTTTGATCCAATCTGCTTTGATAAATTCAGGTTTACCCACAGCACCTACAATGATGTCTGCTTGTTTGACCAGATCGGGTAAATTTTTCGTTTTGGAATGGCAAAGGGTGACAGTAGCGTTCAAATTAGTTAACATGATCGCCATAGGTTTCCCTAAAATTGGTGATCTTCCTACAACCACAGCATGTTTCCCAGTGACATCAATTCCATATTCTTGCAAAAGTAAAACCATACCGTACGGAGTGCACGGAAAGTAAGCCTCACTATTCATAGACAAATTTCCAAAGGAAACCGTTGTCACACCATCTACATCTTTTTCTAATGCAATTTCATCAAAAGCCTTACGTTCATCAATTTGATGCGGAACCGGGTGTTGTAACAAAATCCCGTTGATAGATGGATCAGAATTTAATTTACGAATTTCGACTAAGAGTTCTTCGGTGGTAGTCTCCTCTTTCAAACGAATGTATCGTGAATTCATTCCTACTTTTTCACAGGCTTTGACCTTCATATTGACATAGGTTTCCGATGCAGGGTTATTCCCAACAAGGATGGTGGCAAGTGTAGGAATTCCCTTACCTTCCGCTTTCGCTTTTGCTAATGTTTCTTGGATTCGATTTCGGATTTTTTCGGAAATCGCTTTACCGTCTAATAGGATGCTAGATTTCATTCTGTAAGTTCAAAATTTCAGAGAAAATTGAACTGGCAAACAGAAAAAACCATCCATGATTCCAAGTTTAGATCCAAATTCATCCCATCCTACCATGACAGACGAATCCCTACCATTACAAGGTTGGGTACAAGGCCTTCGAGGCAATAACCATGTACAGTTTTTACAGCTAAGGACCAACGGTAAAATCCTACAAGTGGTATGCGAAAAGGAATCCCTGGGGGAAGACCTCTTCAAACAAATCAAAAGTTTACCCCAAGAAACTTCGCTCATCGTTAATGGCAAATGGCAGGAAAATGAAAAAGCACCCGGTGGGCAGGAGCTCTCTCTTTCCTCTTTTACCATTGTAGGTGCATCTTCCGATTATCCCATCACTCCGAAAGAACATGGACCTGATTTCCTACACAACCATAGGCATTTGTGGTTACGATCCAAACGGCAACTTGCCATCCAAAGGGTAAGGTCTGAATTGTCATTTGCGATCCGAGAATTTTTCCGTAACGATGGCTATACGCTTATTGACACACCCATTTTAACAGGATCTATCGGTGAATCAGCGGGTACCTTATTTTCCACCGAATATTTCGATTTAGGCCAAGCGTATTTAGCACAAACAGGCCAATTGTATTTGGAAACCGCTGCGTTTGCTCACTCCAAGGTGTATTGTTTTGGTCCCACATTCCGAGCGGAAAAAAGTAAAACCAAACGCCACTTAACCGAATTTTGGATGTTGGAAGCAGAAACTGCCTTCCTTGGGCAGAATGAGAACCTGGCCTTACAAGAACGATTTGTAAAATCAGTTTTAAAAACGACAATTGAGCGCACAAAAGAAGATCTTAAGACCCTCGAACGAGACCCTTTGACACTCCTCCAAACCCTAGAGAAACCTTTTCCCCGAGTGGAATATGGAGATGCCATCCAAATCTTAAAAGATGCGGGAGAAAATATCGAATGGGGGGAAGACATCAATGCAGAAAGGGAACAAATCTTAACCACTCATTTTGGTACAGCGATTTTCATCCAAAATTTTCCAAGGGCCATCAAGGCTTTTTACATGAAACAAAATCCAAATGACCCACGGACCGTTCTCTCTGCAGACTTGATCGCACCAGACGGAATTGGTGAAATCATAGGAGGGTCAGAAAGGGAAGAGTCCTACGATAAAATTGTGGAACGTCTAAAAGAAGAGGGCCTACCACCAGAAGATTATTTCTGGTATTTGGACTTAAGGAAGTATGGATCGGTCCCCCACGCAGGTTTTGGAATGGGTCTAGAGCGAGTGATTGCTTGGGTCTGTGGATTACCTCATATCCGAGAGTGTATTCCTTTCCCTAGAATGATTTATCGATTAACACCATAATTTTTTTTAACGGAAAAAATGCCATAAGACCGATTCTTTAATAGAAAGAGAGGTACCTTATGGCACAACAAGCAACCCAAGTTTTAACTACAACAGTCGAAAAAGAAGCTTGGGATTTATATGAGGTAGGTTCCAACGAAGATGTTGTGGTGCTTGCAAAACGCCATCCTGACAATTTTTATGTGCAACACCTTAGTTATTTAGCACTTTACGAGCTCACTGGACGAGCAATGGTTCAGGCTCCCAAAGGTATTTCCAATTTAGCACCTCTCGTAGATGCCATTCAAAATTTTGAATTGGGAAAAAACGGGGAAGCTTGTAAAAACTTAAATCTATACTTCCAAACACAAAGCAATCCTCTTTGTTTTTCTATCATACAAACTGCGATTAAAATCTATTTTCGAGCTGAATCTTACGACGATGCAAAAAACATAATTGTTCGTTATAAAAAACAATGGAACGATCTTTCCTTTATCAAAGAAGAATTAATTTGTAGTTATTACTTAAAACGATATGATGAAGTGATCAGAGTGTTTCGTGATAACATGAAACTCTTAAATGATTCTGATATCCATAAACTGGTTGGAATGGCTTTACTCTTTTTGGACCGCCACAAGGAAGCCAATCTTATCTTTGAAAACATTCCAAACAAACTAAACCTTCCTAGTTTTGAAGAAAAAAGAAAGATGTATGATTCCGTTTATCGCAATATCACCGAATTAGAAAAAAAATCAGGTTCTTTGGGTCATAAAGATTTAGAGGATATGGGTTTTGCTTATTTGTTTAACGGTGAATATGGAAAAGCAGAAAAAATGTTTTTGTCTCTCACTGAGAAACTAAAATCAAAACTCTGCAACGTGTAATATTCCTTCGAGTTTCGGGGTGGCTCAGAAGTTTAGCCGCCTCGTCAGTGGGGATGATCAAATCAGTTTGGTTTTTCCCTGCGGTGGAAAGAGCCAGCACAAAATACGGATTTTTTCCCACCTTCATCTCATTCGCTTTTCCATTCTGATCTTCTCTATAAACGATATAGCCAGTTTCAATTGCGTACGCATCTTTTACATACAAGGGTGAATATACATCAAGCCCTCGATCAGTTTGGATTTTGGGAAATAACGCTCGTTTGACTGGCAAATGCCTTGCATCCACAACAAGCCCAGAAAATTCTACAGGGATCATCTCTTCGCTAAACTCAGGAACTTTTTCAGTTCCATATTCAATAGGTATGTGAGCGAGGATTCCATCTTTCCCTTTGATGGGGAGGCTTGCTTTTGCTTCCAAAACATTTTTGACAAATTGAAAATCATATTCTTCTTTTTCTGCCCCAATGTAAGAATTAAGACGTAACCTAGCTTGTTGGTTCACTTGGGTGTATTCAAAAATTGTATAGTCTGCATTGAACAAAAGAGATTCTAAACGTTGGCTCAGTCGCACTTTTAGTTTTTCTTTGGCTTTTTTACGCGCCATGGAATGTGCTTTGCCTTGACTCGTTGCTGTATTTTTGCCAGAAAATTCAGGATCATCCTCATCAAAAACAATTTTGGGAATGGTTTCTTTGACACTTGAAACGATGATCTGGTCAGTCCAATTGACAACTGAGGCATAAATATCTTTATCCACAATTGGTTTCGAAAGAAGTGTGACAGAGACAATTAGTAGAGAAATGAAAATTGTTACAATTCGTTTCATACAAATCACTTCGGCAATAAATGGAATTTTCTTTCCAATTCGTTAAATTCCGTTATGAGAGGAACTCCTTTCGGTAAACTTTGCAAGACGTTTTTTCCATAGGATTTTGTATGAATCCTTGGATCGAGGATACTCACCATCCCTGTATCGGATTGGGATCGGATAAGCCTTCCAAACCCTTGGCGGAGTAACAAACATGTTTTAGGAACTTGCATTTCCCAGAAGGGGCTTTTCCCTTTTTTTTCCATATCTTCCATTTTTGCCTGTAAAACTGGTTCTGTGGGTACTTGAAAAGGAAGTTTCGTGACAATTACATTCCTGAGTTTATCTCCTTTGATATCCACACCTTGCCAAAAACTAGACACTCCAAATAAAACACTATTCTGATTGGCAAGAAACTCACGTTTGGCGGCAATTGGACCCATTTCTGTTTGGGCAAAAATAGGATAGGGAACTAAATTCCGAATTTCTTCGTAAAGTTCAGAAAGGAGTTTATTGGAAGTAAATAAAACAAACGCATCTCCTTCGGAAAGTTTTAACAATCGAGTGATCCAATATGATAAATCTATTTTATTTCGTTTGGGATCTGAAACTGGATCTGCAATTTGTTTGGGAACAAATAAAAGGGAATGTGTATTATATTGAAACGGGGAACTTAGCGTTTTTGTTTTCACATCACTAGTTCCCACTTCTTTCAAAAAATACTGAAAATTACCTGCAGTTGGAGAAAGAGTTGCCGAGGTTAACACAACGGAATCCATATTAGGGAACAATGTATTAGCTAGTATCTCATCTGTGTTCTTCGGTTGGGAAAACAAATAATAAAATGGATCTTTTGTCACTTGCGAAGGAGGTTCGATCCAAAACACTAAATTTGGATTTGTTTTCAAACGGAAATCAGTGAGAAAGGAAGAGGCTTTTTTTAAGTTTCCTGAAACCATCTCAAGGCCCAGTGCAATTTCCTTTTCTTCTATATCATCACTATCTTTTTTGTATTTTGATAACAAGGATTCTAAACTTGACGAAAGATCTGCCAATGTATCTTCCAATGCACCATTATCAAGTTTGATTCGCTCCGTATGGCGAGTGGCAAATTGATTAAACTGTAATGGAATGGCAGACAGTAACATGCGAAAAAAATCATTCGCATAACCGATACTTGCTTCAATTTGTTTTATGATTTTTTCATTCGATTTGAGTTTTAAAACAAGACCTGTTCTTTTTTCTGGGAAATATAAATAATGGAGAAGGTTTAGAATCAGTTCATATCGAATTTCTGAACCAAAAGCTTTGCCAACAATTTCAGGAAACACATGAGCTTCATCAATCACCAATTGAGAAAATGGTGGTAATAGCTTAAAATCTCCGGCCAAGTGACTTGCGAGTAAATGGTGGTTTACAATTAAGATATTTGCTTTTTTCCATTTTTCCTTTTCTAAAAAATAATAGGAGGAACTAAAATTGGGACAATTTCTCCCCAAACAATTGTCAGACTCTCTTGCTACCGATGACCAGAAGGAATTCGACAAAAACCCATCATATTCAGCACGAATGCCACTTTCCGTTTGTTTTTCCCAATTGACGAAGTAAGAAATTGACGATTCCATTTCTGGTCCAAAATCCCCACGTTCCATCACTCGATTGTATTTACGTTTGCATAAATAATTATTGGCACCTAGAGCAACCATTGCATTGATCGGAACACCAAGTGCTTCTGAAACAAGAGGAATGTCTTTGTACAATAATTGGTCCTGTAAGGATTTTGTTTCTGTTGATACAACAACTGTACATTCATTTTCCAAGGAAAACAAGGCACTGGGGATGAGATACGCCAAAGATTTTCCTACACCCGTACCTGCTTCGATCACCCAATTGGATCCTTGGTTAAAGGCAGACTCAATGGCTTCGGACATTTCCATCTGTTCTTTACGAACTTCGTAATCCTTCCAAAGTTTTGGGAGTTGTTTGGTAAAAACTGAATTTACGTCCAAACTTTAATGCCTATTACGAAACAAAAGCACGATACAAAGAACCGTTAGACTGGTAACAGAAAGTAAAGAGACTGCCATGATCATCATCCCTTGCCAATTGAGCTCAACTGCAGTGTTCATTTTGTAGCCTTCTCATGTCTAGAATCGAGAGCTCTTGAAACTAATAAATAAATAAAACCATAAATGAGTATCAGACCAATTACCACTGACCTTGCGACGATAGCTTTGGTTTTTGCATCGTCTATATTCTGATCTTTGTTTTCGGCAAGGAGACCCATGACCTCAGGATTCATCTTATCCAAATATTCAGGTAAGTTCATATAACAAAAGGATACAAAGATAAAAAGTAAAAACCATGGTGTGATGTACTTTAGAACAAATTTTATGAGTTTGGGAAAAGGAATGAGACTTCCTTCATTAGCATCAGCCTCTCCTCTATCCACACCAATCTTAAAAACAAAGATGAAGATTTGAATGGATGCCAAAATATAAATCATGATGGTTCCAATATAAAAATCAGCTATATCTAAAGCGGCAAAATCTTTATTAAAGTATATGATTGGCAAACACAATACAAAAGTAAAAAGGAAGAGCAGTAGGGAAGACTTGCGCCTTCCAATTCGGTATCCTTCTTCTAAAAATAAGATACCAGGTTGTAACATGGTAACCGAAGAAGTAATGGCAGCAAGGAAAAGGACTAAAAACCAAAGTCCTCCAAAAAAATTCCCACCTGGCATCATTCCAAATACGGAAGGTAATGCTATAAATCCCATTCCAAAAGTTCCAAAAGATGTTGCCTGGATGCCTAAAAATAAAAATGCCACAGGAATTGTAATCATTCCACCAAACACAACCTCTGCGAATTCATTGAGCGATGCAGAAGACAAACTGGATAAGACAACATCGTCTTTTTTCTTGAGAAAACTGGAGAATACAAGAGCAATCCCAAATCCTGTTGATAAGGAAAAGAAAATTTGCCCAGCGGCACTGATCCAAACTTTTGGTTCAGTGAGTTTAGACCAATCAGGATTCCACATAACCGCAAGTCCCTGTTCAATTCCAGGGATTGTGAGAACTCTGACAAGGATGATTGTGGCACAAATTCCCATGAGTGGCATTGCAATTTTTGCAAATGCCTCTAAGCCTTTCGAAAGACCACGGTAAACGAGTAAAAAATTAAATAATACACAGATCAAAAAGAAAATGAGGATTGGTGATTGGAAACTGGAACCGTTTTCGCCAGCTCCAGTCAGACTCATAAAAAAAGAAGAGGCTTCTTTTGTCATACCATCCCTTGTGGTTGCAGATAATGACATTTGGCCTGTTAAGAAATAATAAGCGTATGCTAAACACCAAGATTCGATGAACACATAATACACATAAATCATGACGGGAATCATGACTCCAATGGTTCCAGAAAGTTTAAGGGGAAATCCTTTTAGGTATTCGCGAAAGATGAAAGGAGTGCTATGACCATGTTTCCCACCCATTCTTCCCATCGTCCATTCTGCCAAACAAACAGGGATGCCCAGTATCAAAAAACTGATGATGTAAGGGACCATAAAGGCCCCACCACCGTTTTGTGCTGCTTGGCCTGGGAATCGTAAAAAATTTCCAAGCCCTATGGCTCCACTGGCAACTGCTAAAATTAAACCGACTCGACTGGCCCAACCATCTTGGTGTTCCGCTTGTCTCTCTTTCATCAGGGACTATTGAATGGTTTTGGAATTATGTGACAAAATCTTTTTGTTTTGGTGGGAGAAAAAGCAAGGCTTTTGGAAGCCTTGCTTTGGTGATTTTCAATTTAGCCTAAAAAAAGCTCGTTTTTTTCCATTTTGAGAACTTTAGATACCAGGTTCTTAAAATCTTCTGGTGGTTCTAAAAGTCCAAGTTCCACTTTTGACAGAAACGGAGTCGAAACTTTTAATTTCTTTGCGAAATCATATTGTTTGATTCCTAACTCACGTCGAACTGCCCAAAGTTTGTTTTTCAATCCATTGGAAAACTCAGGGTAGATGTCTTCCACAGCGCTTTCGTTAAAGAGTTTATCAACGGACGTCTTGAGATACTTGGCACAAGATGACTTAAACTTTTCAGTCGGATCTTGGGCACCAGTCTCAATTTTGGAAAGATAACTCGGAGATACCCCCAAAGCCCTTGCCATATCGTACTGTTTGATACCTCTCTTCTTTCGAAGCATGTAAATGTGATTGTTCATTTATCCCCCCTAACAGTCAAAATATGTCAAATATGGCAAAATTCAATAAAAAAATTTTGCCATATTCCAAATCTTGGTGGGATCTATAGTGTAACTTCTTTTAGACGATCACTTGCGATCACTAAGTTATAAGTAGTTTTTAGGCCTGAAACTTTTTGTTCAATAAATGAATTTCGTTGTGAACCTTCCATTTCTGATTTAATTCGTTCTCTTACAGCTGTATATGGCTTTGGAATTCGATTTTGTGGATTTTTAGGATCTTGGTCAGAATAAGCATATAATTTTCCTGCTTCATACGCATCACGCATTTGAGCTTCTGTTACCGTTACTGGGATGGCTTTGATCTCATCTTGTAGCGATTTTAATGCCAAACTTACTTTCATTTTATCCAATTGCATGAGATAACCAATTTCACTATCTACTTTTTGAACTCGTTTGGAAGTTTCAGCAATTTTGCCTTGGAGGATAGTGGATTGGAAAAGGTTCAGCATATCCCAAGTTTTTGCTTTATCCGTTTTGTATTCTTGTTTGAGTTGGGATGGGATTGCATCAAAATCAGCAGTTAAATCTTTCCAAGTATAACTTTTACCATCTTTGTTAGAATATAAGCTATATTCTGGAGTGAATACTTTTGGATCCACATCATCTGGACCAGTAAAACGAGGAAGGTTTGCGACAGTGATTCCACTTTCTTCTGTGATTTTTTTAAGTTCTTTTTGGTACAAACCTTGCTCATACTCTTTCATTGTATGGGATGCAAACTGGTTCGCTTTATCAGCAGATTCACCTTCTGTAAAGTATGCAATACTTGCTTTAGTTTCTGCGTCTTCATGGGTTTTGCCATATTCGATTGCTTCTTCTTTGAAAGCATCAAATACTGATGTAAAATACTTACGAAGTCTTTCTGGGTGTACTTTTTCCGTTCCAAGAGAACGTACTACATAAGCAATTCTTCCTTCACCTTGTTTTGCGTAGGCGATGAATTTACCTTGTTTCACAATTTTAACTTCACTTAAAATGTCTTCTAACGGAGTCTCTGCACAATTGGTACAGAAAGGTTCTAATTTTCCGCCGATTGGTTTCCTAGTCATATCATCCGTTGACTTTGCAATTTCTATGGCAACTTCTTTGTCTGACATAGTGTTCAAACGATTAGCTAGATCTTGGGCTTTTTTCAAGTTCTCTGCCTCATCTTCGCCACGGACTAAAGCAAGTTGTAAGTTGATAAATTCTAATGGTTTTGATTTTAATCCATTTTTTACATACTCACGCATATATACATTGAGTTTTAAGAAATCTTTTACTAACGTTTCAATTTTAGTTACATCTGCTTCAGAAACTTTATTTGCTTTGATAGCATCTTTTAGTAAAATTTTTTCCAAGGCGATACTTTCTAATATTTTGGCTTGGATGTCAGCACTAATGGGTTGTGGTTCCGTGTTTCCACGTTTTGAAGCTTCAATTACAAAATTCATCTCTCTTCGAGTTACAGTCCCACCATCGAACGTAGCTAGGATCTCAGAATCCTTTGCACAATTGATCAGGGGCAGGAGAATTAAACCGAGTACCATCACTCGATGTATTAGTTTGTTTCGAATCATTTGGGTTCCTTGTCTTTTACAGTCTTTAAATCAATTAATATTTGCGAACAGGTCGGTCTGGTTTTTTCGGTTCAGGGGGAAGGGGTGCACTGATTTCTTTTTTAGTGACTTCTGTACTGTGAGTGTCAGTTGTTTTTGCCTTTAAGGAATGGACCGATGTTCCTTTTTTCTCAATGTTTAAGCCTAAAATCTCTGCTTTTTGGTCCTCTAATTTCGACATTTCTGATAAAAATGTTTCTTTTAAGATAGGAGAATATTCTCTGTCAGTAGCAAGCCTGTCGGTGAGTTTTTTTAATTCCACAACATCACGGTCGAGTTCCTCCAGTTTTTTGTAGAGATGAGCAACAGTTACCTTCAAAACACACTTCCTTCCAAAACTTTTATTTACTTGCAATAGAGTGCAAGAATGAAATAAGAAAATTAGAAAAATTTATGAGTTTAGACGATTTAGTAGTGTCCACTGAAAAAATTGATACCGTTTACGTAACCAAATTACAAGGAAATCTAAACAACTTCACAGCGGAAAAGTGCATCAAATCGGTCACCAATTCTTTAAAACATGGGTCAGTGATTCTCGATTTAGAGGAACTAAACATGGTCACAACCCAAGGCATTGTTGCCTTCAAAACATTGAATGAAGAAGCATTTTTACAAAAACACAAAATCATTCTCATCAACCTTCCATTAAGTGTAAGACAAGCATTTCTGATGGCTGGTGTTCGCAATTTATTTCCCATCGCAAATAATGAAGAAGCTGCATTCAAAATGGCTTCCAGACCCAGTAGGTAAAACACAATGAGTTCAGGATTTAATTTTTTTCGTAAAATTTGGCATGTATTGGGACTCATCATTCCAGTTACTTTGTATTTGGATCCATTCCGAGACGCATTCGGACTTGTTTATGCCACTCGAGCCATCCTCGTGACTTCACTTGGAATTTTCCTTTTAGCACTTTTTCTATTGGAATTGTTTCGTTTGAGCCATAGTGGATTTGAAGCGTTTTTTTATCAGTATTTTGGTTTTCTAATGAAAGAATCTGAACGCAAACGATTTAATGGGACAGTTCCTTATTTTCTTGCGAACCTAATCGTTGTTTGTTTTTTTCCAGCGGAAGTCGCAATCCTTGCAATTCTATTTTTAGTCATTGGAGATCCGTTTGCTGCTTATGTGGGTAGTAAATATGGCAAACATCGTTTTTACAATGGAAAATCCATTGAAGGTGTATTTGGATTTTTGATTCCCGCATTTATCTTTTCAGTTTTTGTTTTGTATCTCATTACAAAATCTCATCCTGAAAGTTTTATCTCTCTGTATGACCACCATGGATTTACTTGGACTCCCATCGTGATTGTTTTTGTATCGGTTCTTCTGTCTTGTGTTACGGAGTTTTTTTCCAACACAACAGCCAAAGGTTTAGTAGATGACAATCTCCTGATTCCTGTCGTCGGAGCGATTTCCCTTTCCGTATTATCATTGTTATATTTGGATTATACACCTATGGATTTTTTCTTTGATCCAAATGGATTGTACATTCAGAAATAAAGGTAAGACGTTACGGTTTCCATCGGAGTTGGATTGTCCTTACTTTGGAAATTGGTTCTTTACCAGGTACTTTCACAATATAAGTCAAAACGATAGGGCCTAAGGCTTCGATTTGGAATGGATTTTTAGCAATCCCAATATGGCGAAATTCTTCTTTTAACAAGGCACCTAAATAATGAAAGGAAACCACGGTCTTTGGCTGGAAAGAATTCCCTTCCATTCTTTCTTTTGTACTCCCATATAATAAAAAGGCATTGTACTCGCTACGAAACTCTTCGGATGTTTTTCCGTTCCATGGTGAATCTAAAACCAACCGAAACCCAGGAGTTTCTCTTGCTGTGAAATAGAGAAAGTTTCCAAAATCTTCATACGTTGGATTTTCTTTTTTGAATTTAGTTTGATCCAAAAAAACAATATCATTTTCCGTTTTCGGTTCTATACATTTCAATTCATGATTAAAATTATCACAAAACTGAAACACTTTGTCATCTGACAAATTGCAGTGAGAAAAACAGAAAATACAAAGTATCAGTACAGAAGGAAAATTTGATTTTTTCCAAATCGATTTTGATTGATTAAGATTTAAATTTGTTAAACTCATACGATTCCCTGAGAGTATTAAAAAAATAAACTACCTCTTTTTCTTTGAAATAATTTTGCGTAGAAGGTAAAGGTTGTAATATCCCTCTAGAAAAATGATAAACTGTTTCCGCATAAACTCCTTGGAATAAATACATGCGGTGAAAATCATCCTTGGATTTCGCAATGACGATGTTATGTGAGGTAACATAACCAGGAATCAATAAAGTACTTAAATCTTTTTTTTGGAGGATGGTTTGGAATTCCAAACAGTCTTTTTTTTTCTCAACTATTTCTTCTCTATGGATCCTTTGTTTGAAAGACAAAACCTTTGTAAAACGACCAGGGTAAGCAAACTCACGTTCCGATTCATCCGGAATCCATCTGGGTAATACTAATGACTCATAGAGTATTTTAGAAAAACGTTTTTCGCTTAAATTTTTTAATTCAAACAGTGTATCTTCATTCTCGTAAGATACGATGAGAAAAAATGAAGCGCCAACTGGTCTCTCTAAAATCTCTTGTGGCATGTTTAGTTTTCCATCACACCTGTAATCGTAAATCCATCGAGTAACATATAAGGAACAAATGACGATTCACCTATGAGTTCTCCCTCTTTTGCAATCGCTTCAATTTGATTTAAAGCATCAAATGCATTTCCTACAATTTGAACTTCGCGTACTGGGATTTTTTCACCCCCTTCTAAGAGGTAACCACCTTTGACAACACCAGAAAAATCTCCCGATGCCCCATCTTTTGTGCCTGAGATTCGATTCACAAAAAGTGTTTTGCCTGGCAGTTTAAAAAACTCATCTTTGTTTGCATTTCCTGGAGCTATTTGTAATTGTTTTGGCCCACAACCTGGTAGGCTTTGGGCACCTCCAGTCGCACATCCATTGGAAATGGGAAGTTTCGCTTTTTTAGCTTCATATGTATTATAAAAATAAGATTCGAGAACTCCTTCAGTTAAGACTTTTTTGAAAGAGGTAGGCATTCCTTCTCTGTCAAAACCAGTCGATCCCATGAAACCTTTGTTTGTTGGATCATCCCAAATGGAGAGTAACGAAGAGGCAACTTTTTCACCAATTTTCCCTGCCATTTTTGATTTTCCTTTTCGTAAACTAGTTCCATTCAAGGATCCAATAAAAAGCCCTAGGAAAAAGGAATACACGGCATCTGGTGGGAGTAAAACTTTACCTTGGAAGCCAGTTGTTGGTTTTGCATACAAAGCTCCCATACATTTATCTCCAAAATTATGAAACGCTTTTTTCCAAAGTGTCTTAAATTGGTCTTTTGTAAAACCACTAGCAGAATCATAATCAAAACTTCCAACGAGATCGCCATCCACACCCATTCCCATAACAGATGCGGAAAGTTCTGCTCCAAGTTCATGGGCCATCACTCCTTTAGAAGATACAATTAACTTATAACCTTTGTTAAGCGAAAAGTCACCAGAATCAATATTGATTTTATCATACAAATCACTTCGCCAACCAAGTGCTTCTTTGGCAAAGGAAACAAGGTCTTCAATTCCAATCGTATCAAGGGAACTATCATAGGTATCAAATTGGTTTGTGATTGGTCGTGTTTCTGGTAATACTAAATCCGGATCTGGAGTGGACTGGCTTTTTGCCAATTGATATGCTTCTTCAATGGATGTATACAAACTAGGAATGTGATTGGAAATGAGAAACCCTTGGTTTCCTTCATGGATCACGCGGATCCCAAACATATTTTCTTCTGTTGCTGTACAATTGTTAAGATCGTTTTTTTCTAAACTTACATCCTCTGAATAACCATAACTGGAATAAATCTCTACTTGTTCGATTCCGTTAGACTTTGCTTTCGAAATTAAATTGGTAAGTAAATCTTTTTGGTCGCTTAAACGTTTTTCTATCGCACCACGATCCATTATTTACCACCTAATAAAACTTTTGTTCGAACATAGGGTCCACCGGCATCCACTTTTGCTGGTTGTCCTTTCCCGCAGTGGCCCGATCCCAAATCCCATTTAAATTCTTTGGAAACCATATCTACATTTTGTAAAACATCAAATGCAAGACCTGAAACAGTTACTCCTTTTAGTAAATTCGTGATTTTTCCATTTTGGATGCGATAGGCTTTTTGAACGGCAAACATAAACTCACCAGTCGCATCTGCTTGACCGTTCTTAGCTCCATCTAAGTAATACCCATCTTTGGTGTTTGCAATCATCTCTTCTAAACTAGAATCTCCAGGGAGTAAAAATGTATTTCGCATACGAATGAGAGGAACATCTCCATATTCCCAAGCTCTTGCAGAACCAGTAGGAGCCACACCAAATCGTTCTGCAGTCTCGCGGTTATGGAGGTATGAGGAAAGAATTCCATTTTTGATAATGACAGTATTTGTTGGAATCACACCTTCATCATCCACAGGGATAGTTCCACCAGCTCCTTCATAAAATTCTGATGACCCAGAATCACATAACGTTACTAAGTCGGATCCAACTCGGTGGCCAATTTTCCCTTGGGCAACAGAACCCGAGAGCACAAAATCTGCCTCTACGGTATGTCCAATTGCTTCATGGACAAGTAGTCCAACAATGGAAGGACTCAGGATGACAGTGGATAACCCGCCAAGTGGTAGTTCACTGGAAAGTAAATCCACAGCTGTTTTACAGGCTTCTTCCGAAATTTGAGAAGGGGATTGGTTCCGAAACAAACAGTCCCAACCACCTGTGACACCTATCGAATGAGAACCTGATTCCAATTTTCCATCTTCTTTGGCGACAGCAGAAACTCGAAACTCTGGTCTTACCAAACTAAAAAAACTATCTGCTCCGTCTGTTGTAACAATGGCTTTTTCTTCATAAATTTCAGAATACCCACAACCAACTGACTGGAGTTTGGCGGATTGTTTAGTCGCTTCGTTTTGGATATCAAGGACCATTTTCAACTTTTCTTCCACAGAACGAGAACGAAAATCTTCTATCCCTCTTCCAATAAAGTCACCAACTGCAAAATTAGCCTTTGGTAAATTCGGGATTTTATCTTTGCGAAGGGCAGAGGAAAGCCTAGCTGCTTTTTTTGCGATTTGGATCGCGTTTTGGATGGAAGCTTTTGTGACTTCACTTGTAGAAGCAAAACCCCAAGTTCCTGATTCTAATACCCGAACTCCAACCCCAGTGCGTTTCCGTAAAGCAGTGGATTCCACTCGCCCTCGTTCTGCAAAAAAGGAACGACTTTCTTTGTGGTGGTATCGTAATTCAACAAACCCAGATTCTTCCGATAAACATTCTTTTAAAAGGTCACGCATCACATACCATCCTACGTTCTATTGTATTATTTAATGAAATTAGATTTTGGAATCAAAAAAATCGAGAAGTATCTTGGGTAACCAGCGACCTTCAGGATTATCAGGAGATGGATCACTGATAAAACCTACATGACCACCTTTTTCTGTTAGGACAGTCTGTAACATGGGGAAAGACTTCCAACGAATTTCATGCCATACTTCGGAGGGAACAACGGGATCATCATCAGCATGAACAATGAGTCCAGGGAGTTTAATCCCAGGTAAATATTTTAAACTGGAACAAATATTGTAATATTCCAGAACATTCGTATAACCAGAAATTGGTGCCGTAAAAAAATCATCAAAATCGAAAAAAGACTTACTACGAAGGACTTGTTCTTTCTGTTTTTCAGACAAATCATAAATCCCTTCGGAAACCTTTTCCTTCATTGTTTCCAAAAAGTGATCTCTGTAAAAATTCCCAGCACGTGAATCAATAAAATCACAACTACGTTTTAAGTCTAGGGGGGGAGAAGTGGCTGTAAATGCCTTCGCATAATGTTCTCTTTTTTCTCCAAAAAACTTTAATACCATATTGGCTGATAAAGAAAATCCTGAGACAAAAATGGATCTCGAAAAATGTTTATAAATGTATTTCAATACTGCTTCGATATCTTCCGATTGACCAGCGTTATATGGCTTTCTTGCAAGGCCTAAACCTCTACCACAATTCCGAAGGTTCATACGAATCACCCCATAACCTCGGTTCAAGGCTTCTTTTCCCACACTTACCATATAATGGGACTCGGAACTTCCTTCCATACCATGTACAAGCATGATGTAGGATCCATTCCAAGCAGAAGCGTGTTTTCGGATTTGTGAGAGAGGGGGGTTGTGTTCGAGCCAAAGCATATCCCCAGACCCATCGTTTGTGGGAATGAGGATACTTTCTGAATAATACTCATCCTCCAGTGCATTGTCTGGAGGAAAAAGTACATTGTAGACAGTTTGAAGGTGACGACCTTCTAAAAATCTTCTAGGTTTAAACTCTTTGTTAGACGACGTCAATTGTGTTTACGATTTTATCCACGATGCCATAAGCAAGTGCTTGTTCTGCATCCATATAATAATCGCGATCAGTGTCTTCCACCAATTGTTCGTAGGATTTTCCACAAGCTTCCGCTAACATCTGATTGAGTTTTTCTTTGGTTTTGACTATGTCCTGTGCATGGATGAGTAAATCCGTTGCAGGTGCTTGGATTTGTCCACCAATAGAAGGTTGGTGGATCATCACACGACCATTGGGCCATATGTAACGATTTCCTTTTTTGCCACCAATGAGGAGAATAGATCCCATCGAGGCAGCCATACCCATACACACTGTGTGCACTGGAGAGGATATCATTTGCATGGTATCATACACGACAAGTCCGGAGGTAACAACACCACCAGGGCTATTGATATAAAATGTAATTGGTTTTCCAGGATCAACCATCTCTAAATACATGAGTTTGGCTGTTAGTTCCTTGGAGGATTCGTCAGTGACAGGACCCCAGAGAAAGATTTTCCGTTTTTCCAGGAACTTCTTTCCCATGTTTTTGTCGCTAATGAGGTCTTGGATGGTTTCGGTGATTTCTTTTTCTGGTGTTTCTTCTTCTGGCATATTAGTTCAGTCTTTTCTGGTTAGACGTATGAGGCAAGCGTTTCAGCTTGTAGTACACACCTAGAATCAGGAAAACACTGAAAGAAATAAAAAAGAATCGTAACAAAAATAGAGGTGGTTCTTTCCACTCGCCACCTAAACCCGCTTCACGGATGGAAGTAGGAAGAACCTTTGGTTTGGCACCAGTTTTCTCTGGAAATTCTTCAAATTTTAGCACATGTGCTGTTTCTGAAAGTAGGTAGTACTTCCGCGCTTCTTGTTCCAAGGCATAGGCATCGTTTTTGAGTAACCTTTCCTTTTCTTCGAGCCCTTGGTTTTCTACCACAAGCCTCTCCACCTCTGCATTGAGATTTGTGAGTTCTTTTTCTAAACGCATACGTTCCGCAACCCCCGACTCGGACAGAAGTCCGAGGTAAAGACAAGCACAAACATAGGTTAAAAGAAGAGAGGCTTTGGTTGCTGTCATTTTATCTTAGGTTGTAAAACGTACCCACTCCACTGTATGTTGCATTTTTCCCGAGTTCTTCTTCAATACGAAGGAGTTCGTTGTACTTGGCAATTCGGTCAGTTCGGCTTAAGGAACCCGTTTTGATCTGACCTGAGTTTGTCGCAACAGCGATATGAGAAATCGTTGCATCTTCCGTTTCTCCCGATCTATGGGACACAACAGCAGTGTACTGAGCTTTTTTTGCCATTTCAATCGCACTGAGGGTTTCTGTGAGAGTTCCAATTTGGTTCACTTTGATGAGAATGGAGTTACCAATCCCTTTTTCGATCCCTTTAGAGAGTTTTGTGATATTGGTTACGAACAAATCATCCCCCACAAGTTGGATCTTTTTCCCCAGTTTTTCGGAAAGTTTTTTCCAGCCTGTCCAATCGTTTTCATCCAGACCGTCTTCCATGGTAATGATCGGATACTTGGACACTAAATTTGAGTAGTATTCTACGAGTTCTTCGGCAGTCTTTTCTGGTTTTTTTTCGGCTTTGAGAACATACTTTTTCTTTTTCTCATCATAAAACTCAGAAGCAGCACAATCGAGACCAATTTTGATATCGAGGTCTGGTTTGTACCCAGCTTTTTCAATCGCAGTTAGGATCACTTCGATGGCTTCGCTATTGCTTGTCAGGTTTGGAGCAAATCCACCTTCGTCACCAACCGCAGTATTGAGGCCTTTGCCCTTTAACACTGTTTTTAAGCTATGGAACACTTCCGCACCCATACGAAGTGCTTCACGAAAGTTCGGCGCGGATACAGGAAGGATCATAAATTCTTGGAAGTCGATGTTGTTGTCCGCATGAGCTCCACCATTGATGATGTTCATCATAGGAACTGGAAGTTCACGAGCAAAAGTCCCTCCGATATAACGATAGAGAGGAAGGCCAGAATGTGCTGCCGCTGCTTTTGCGACTGCCATCGACACACCTAAGATTGCATTAGCACCTAACTTAGATTTATTGGAAGTCCCATCGAGAGAAATCATGGTTCCATCAACGAGGAGTTGGTTTGTAGCAGAGAGACCCAGTATAGATTTAGAAATTTTAGAATTAACGTTATCGACTGCTTTCAGAACTCCTTTTCCGGAGTATCTTTTTTTATCACCGTCACGAAGTTCTACAGCTTCATGTTCACCAGTGGATGCCCCAGAGGGAACCGCCGCACGACCAAACGAACCGTCTTCCAAAGTGACATCCACTTCAACGGTTGGATTTCCTCTGGAATCCATAATTTCACGGGCTTTGACGGAACGTATGCTATCTTTTTGGGACATCGGGAATTGTTTCTCCTAAGGGATAATTTCCTTCCAGTCTTAGGAAATTTAAGCCTCTGACAATAAACTTTTTCGACAAAGAGCCTCGTTCCAGGAAAATGACTTAAAAAGAAGAGGGAACCGTGAACGAACGCCAAAAATTCACCCGCAATTTTTCCATCATCGCCCATGTCGACCATGGAAAGTCCACTCTGGCGGATCGTTTGCTTGAGATTGGTCTTGTCACGGACCAACGAACGAAAAAAGACCAAATCCTCGATTCCATGGACATCGAAAGGGAACGTGGGATCACGATCAAAGCAAACAATGCTTCTTTCGATTACCACGCCAAAGACGGAAACGTCTACCACCTAAATTTAATTGATACCCCAGGCCATGTCGACTTCACGTACGAAGTGTCACGTTCTCTTGCTGCTTGTGAAGGGGTCCTCCTCATCGTAGATGCAAGCCAAGGAGTCGAAGCCCAAACACTCGCTAACTTATACCTCGCGATGGACCTAGACCTTCGCATCATCCCTGTCATCAATAAAATTGATCTTCCCTCTGCAGACATTGATAAATGTAAACTCATGATCGAAGAGTCGCTTGGCCTAAACCCAGAAGAGGCAATTCCGATTTCAGCAAAAACAGGACTAAATGTCCAGGAAGTACTCGAAGCCATTTGTTACTTACTTCCACCACCAGTAGGGGATGTGGATGCTCCACTGAAAGCACTCATCTACGATTCTTTTTTCGATACCTATATGGGTGTTGTCGCCAAAGTTCGGTTATATGATGGAAAACTTCGTAAAGGAGAAATGATCCATATGATGAACATTGGTCGCCAGTTTACTGTGACGGAAGTGGGGATCAACAGACTTTCTATGGTGGCTTGCGAAGAACTCCAAGCAGGGGATGTAGGGTATGTAGTCGCCGGAATGAAAAAGATGGGAGATGCCAAAACGGGAGATACCATCACTCATGCCAATCGCCAAACAGCAGAAGACGTGAAAGGATTTAAAGACGCAAAACCTATGGTATTTGCAGGATTATTTCCTATCAATGGGGAGGACTTTGATGCCCTAGTAGATGCTATCGAAAAATTAAAGTTAAATGACTCTGCTCTCACTTTCGAAAGGGAAAATTCAGCCGCCCTAGGATTTGGTTTCCGCGTAGGGTATCTTGGCCTCCTTCATATGGAGATCGTTCAAGAACGATTGGAAAGAGAATTTAACCTTGCTCTCATCACAACAGCTCCATCGGTAAAATTTCGCATCACGACAACCAAAGATGATGTGATCGAAGTGGATAACCCTAGTAAATGGCCAGACCCCATTCTCATTGGAAAATCGGAAGAACCCTTTGTCAAAGCGACAATCATTGCCCCAGAATCCTATGTGGGAAATATCATGTCCCTCGTGATCGAAAAACGTGGGATCCACATGGATACAGTCTATTTATCCAAAGACAAATTGCAGTTAACCTATGAACTTCCCTTGGCGGAATTGATCTTCGAATTTTATGACAAATTAAAATCATACACAAAAGGATATGCCTCACTTGATTATGAAGAAGTGGGTTACCGTGATTCGAAACTCGTAAGAATGGACATCCTTGTGAATGGGGAACCAGTGGATGCATTATCTTCCATTGTGCATAAATCCAAGGCAGAGGAAAGGGGCAGGGTCATCATTGAAAAACTAAAAGACCTCATCCCAAGACACCAATTTATGATCCCTTTACAAGCTGCCATTGGATCAAAAGTAGTGGCCCGTGAAAGTATCTCTGCCCTTCGTAAAAACGTAACTGCAAAATGTTACGGTGGTGATATTTCTCGTAAGAAAAAACTCCTCGAAAAACAAAAAGAAGGAAAGAAGAGAATGAAACAAATCGGAAACGTGGAAATCCCACAAGAAGCCTTTTTATCCATTCTCAAAACAGGAGATTAAACGATCCAATTGTGCCTAAAAAGTTTTAAGGCACAAAAAGAGTTTTTGATTCCTTCCAAAGAAAAAACTCGTAAAACTTTTTTCGCCTAACGAACTGTTATTGATTTTTATATGGAAGTAGAGATACATTTAAAATCGATGTTTCCCACTGGTTATCCAGATCTTCCGATTCGAATGACCAAATTCGTTGATTTTACAATGGTCCGCGATGACCTACTTCCTTTTGGATTTGGGACTAAATGGCGAAAAGTTTTTGGCATTATTCGTGATGCCAAAAAAAAGGGAATCAAACAGATTCTCCTTTGGGGTTCTATCCATGGGAACTACCTCGCAAGTTTTACTTCTATCTTGAGAATCTTTGGTTTTTTTGTCGAAACCATTGCTTACACAAAAAATCCGAATTTAAGAACATACAACGAACGTTTGGTGAGAAATCATTCTCACAGGTTCCAATGTTATGCGAATCGGTCCCTTGCCTTGGATGCATTTAGAGTCAGGAGTCAATCATTCGATGGACTTTCTTTACCCGAATTTGGTGTCCACCCTGGCCAAATTCTTGGACTCTCTCAATTTTGGCAGGATCTGGAGCAAAAAATCTATATGGACCTTGGTGAAAGAAAAATAACGAAATCACCACAAACTACAAGAGCCATCCTACAGATAGAAATCGGATCTGGAGTGAGTTTTTTATCTGCTTACAATCAGTTTCACCTATCTTCCATCCTTGTCCAAGCTGTGATGGTTGGTGAATCCAAAAAAACATGGTTAAACAAAACAAGAGAATTACAAACAAAACTTGGCTTAAAACAAATACCCATCTGTGAAGAGAATCTGATTGAAATCACAAATAATGATCCTTCGTTACCTGTAACCACCGATGGATTAAACGAAAACTCGCAACCGAAAATGAAACAAACAATTCGGTTTGGGAAACAAAATCCTTTTTTTGAAAATTGGATCGAGGAGTATTACAAAGAAAACCAAGTCCTATTGGAACCCATTTATAGTGCTAAAACTGTCCACAACATCCTAACAATAGAAAAACGATCAAACGAAGTAGATCCTAAACTTCCATTGTATTATCTCCACCAAGGAGGACAAATCCAACACTTAGATTTAGTACTCTCCCCGCAGATACCATCATGAACTCAAAAACTCCACTCATATCAATCTTATTACCAACGCATAACAGACAACATCTGGTCGAGCGTGCCATCCAATCCGTCTTAGGACAAACGTATCCCCATTGGGAACTCCATATCATAGATGATGGATCAACAGACAATACCTGGCCCTTTCTTTTGGCGAATCTTCCCAGTTGGAAACGACAAATCCAATCCTTTGGTCGCTACAATAAATCGATCCAGATCCACCAAACAGAACATAGGGGAGTGAGCCATGCACGTAATTTTGGGATTGGGAAATCGGAGGGAGAGTGGATCACTTTGTTAGATTCTGATGATGAGTGGTATCCAGAAAAACTTACCAAACAAATCCAATTCCATAACGACCACCCAGAAATTTTGTTTTCTCAAACCAAGGAAGTTTGGAACAAAAAAGGAAATCTCCTCGAACCAAAAGGAAAGTATCAAAAACTTTCGGGTCATTTTTTAAAAGAATCCTTAGAAATTTGTATGGTCACTTGTTCCAGTTTTATGGCTCATCAAAAAACTTGGGAACTAGTGGGAAACTTTCGAGAGGAGATGAAAACTTGTGAGGACTATGATTTATGGAATCGAATCCTTTTAAAACAATTTCCAATTGGCCTATTGGAAGAAAACCTACTCGTTCGGTATGGTGGCCATGAAGACCAACTTTCCAATCAATTCCAAGCCATCGAACGATTTCGGTTGTATTCTTTGTTATCAATCAGAAACGAATCCATCTCTAGTAAGGAATCCATCCAAGAAGAAAAATATCTTTCTGATGAGGATCAAAGTTTTCAGAGAAATTCACGAAGTTTACTGAGAGACGCTATCTTGGAACGCATGGATACTTTGGTCCAAGGAAGGAAAAAACGAGGTAAAGAGGTTCAATTCTTAATCCATTTCCAATCACTCTTTTTGAAAGATGAACCCATTCCCCAAAAGGATTTGTTGACTTTGTTAGATGACTCCTTATTCTAATCGAGAATTGAGGCCTCTATGAAACAACTTCTGATATTATTAGTTATTTTTTTCACCTTTACGCTGATTGTCCCGATCCATTCCGAAACAAATCCTCCTTATGACATTCGGTTTCGGGTTTCCGTGAATAATGTTCCTTTTCCAACGGAGACCAATCCTTATTACCTAAGTCATATTTTGGAAATGCGAATTTTCAGACATTTGAAGTTGGATTTTTCTCCAAGTGAAATTGAATCCATGGTGGATTTTATGATCACCCATGCTTCCAAAGAACACCCGAATCAAATTTATTTACCTGGGTTTGAGAAAGATGCAGATCTCATCATTGGATTTCGTTACATTGAAAAAGAGGGAGATTTACTCTTCCTAGTTGTCACCAATTTTAATGTAGAGACGAATAAAATTGACACGAGTGATTTCCAAAAACAACTGGCGACGATTTGCCAAGTAAAGTCCAATCGATTTGTTTATTTTGAGGACTTATATTCGGATAAAAAAGAAACAGAATATAAGCAAGAAGGTAAATTACTTAGCTTAGCAAATTTGTATTTAATGGATGAAGATCCAAATAACGACCAACTGGTGGAGCCTTTACTCGATAAAATCCTTAAAGATGAAACAAAACATCCTTTAGAAAAATTTTATGCGTTTTTAACAAAAGGACAACATGCATTGATCCAACGTAATTTTGTGGTAGCTGAAGACATCAAAACAAAGTCGTCAACTTATCTCACTTCTCTCAAAGGAGAAGACAAGGAACGTGCGGAATATATCCTAAAATTGTTTTCAAAAGAATTGGAAACGATGAAAGTATTCCAAAAAACAAATAACAAACTCTTCAAAGTTTAAATTTAGGCATAAAAAAACCCGGGGCTTTATTTCCGGGTTTTTTTACTTTCAAATGAACAATTCCAACGGTTTAGCTGGAAATGTATTCTCTATTCAGACGAGTGATAAAATTGACCGAAATTTCTTTCGGGCATGCAGCCTCACACTCATACTGGTTTGTACAATTTCCAAATCCTTCTTTGTCCATTGCATTTACCATTTTACGAACTCTTTCTTTTTTCTCCACAACACCTTGTGGTAAAAGAGCTAGGTGAGAAACCTTCGCCGAAACAAATAACATTGCCGATGCATTTTTACAAGCAGCAACACAAGCCCCGCAACCTATACAAGTTGCAGCATCCATAGCAAGGTCTGCATCCACTTTTGGAATTGGAAGTGCGTTTCCGTCTGGAGCTCCCCCAGTGTTTACATTCACGTAACCACCCGCTTGGATGATGCGGTCAAAGGCAGATCTGTCCACAACTAGGTCTTTTGTAACAGGGAAGGCTTTTGCACGCCATGGTTCGATGACAACCGTATCGCCATCTTTGAACTTACGCATATGCAATTGGCAAGTGGTGGTTCCTTTTTCTGGACCATGAGGAACACCGTTGATCACCATAGAACATGACCCACAAATTCCTTCGCGACAGTCGTGGTCGAAAGCAATTGGGTCTTCTCCTTTTTTGATGAGGCCGTCGTTCACAACATCAAGCATTTCCAAAAAGGACATATGTTCATTTACGTTGTTTGCTTCGTAACTGACCATACGACCTTTGTCGTTTTTATCTTTTTGTCTCCAAACTTTAAGGTGTAACTTCATTGTATCCATTATTTGTAGCTCCTTACGGCTAAGTGGATGTTTTCGTATTCGAGTTTTTCTCGGTGTTCTACTGGAGTTTTTCCTTCTCCTTGGTATTCCCAAGCGGATACGTGGCAGAATTTATCATCGTTACGTTTTGCTTCGCCATCTTCTGTTTGGTGTTCTTCGCGGAAGTGACCACCACAAGATTCTTCTCTTGTGAGTGCATCGAGACACATGAGTTCACCAAATTCCAAGAAGTCGGCAACACGACCTGCTTTTTCTAACTCTTGGTTCAGTTCCGAACCGGAACCGGCAACTTTTACATTTTTCCAGAATTCTTCACGGAGTTCAGGGATTTTTTTCAAAGCATCTTTTAGGCCTTTTTCGTTTCTTGCCATACCACATTGGTCCCACATGATCTTTCCAAGCGCTCGATGAAAATCATCTGGTGTTTTGTTACCATTGATCGTTAGAAGTTTGTTTGTCATTTCACGAACACGAGCCTCTGCTTCTTTGAATTCAGGGCGGTCTGTAGAAATGTTTTTGGCTCCTTCTTTGGCAAAATAATCACCAATTGTGTAAGGGATCACAAAGTATCCATCTGCAAGACCTTGCATCAGAGCGGATGCCCCTAAACGGTTGGCACCATGGTCAGAGAAGTTTGCTTCACCAAGAACATGGAGACCAGGGATATTGGACATGAGGTTATAATCGACCCAAAGACCACCCATAGTGTAGTGAACCGCAGGGTAAATTCGCATTGGCACTTTGTATGGGTTCTCGCCAGTGATGCGCTCATACATTTGGAAGAGGTTGTCGTATCGGTCAGCAACAACGTTTTCTCCCAATCGTTTGATGGAATCAGAAAAATCCAAATACACACCGAGGCGTTTGTCCCCAACTTTTGGGCCTACACCGAGACCATTGTCACAAGCTTCTTTTGCTGAACGCGATGAAATATCACGAGGAGCAAGGTTACCGTAGGACGGGTATTTTCTTTCTAAGTAATAATCTCTTTCTTCCTCTGGGATTTCGTGAGGAGGGCGAAGGTCATCTTTTTTCTTAGGTACCCAAACACGTCCGTCATTTCGGAGCGATTCTGACATCAGAGTGAGTTTAGATTGGTAGTCTCCCGATTGTGGGATACAAGTTGGGTGGATTTGTGTGTAACAAGGGTTTGCAAACGCTGCCCCTTTTTTATAAGCACGGTATGTTGCTGTTACGTTGGATCCTTTTGCATTGGTAGAAAGGTAAAATACGTTACCGTAACCACCACTAGCCAAAATCACCGCATCACCAGCATGGGAAGAAATTTCGCCAGTCACTAAGTCACGGACGACAATCCCTTTGGCATGGCCATCCACAAGCACTAACTCTAACATCTCTGTTCTTGGGTACATTTTCACAGCACCACGAGAGATTTGTTTTTCTAGAGCAGAATAGGCACCAAGGAGCAATTGTTGACCCGTTTGGCCTTTTGCATAGAAAGTACGAGAAACTTGAGCTCCACCAAACGAACGGTTGGCGAGTGTTCCACCATATTCACGAGCAAACGGAACACCTTGCGCCACACATTGGTCAATGATGTTTGTTGATACTTGTGCTAAACGATATACGTTTGCTTCTCTCGCACGGAAGTCTCCACCTTTTACGGTGTCATAAAACAATCTGTAAACAGAGTCACCGTCGTTTTGGTAATTCTTTGCCGCATTGATTCCACCTTGTGCCGCGATCGAGTGTGCACGTCTTGGGCTGTCTTGGAAACAAAATACGGATACTTGGTAACCGAGTTCGGAAAGAGTTGCTGCGGCTGATGCACCAGCAAGACCTGTTCCTACGATGATTACTTTGTACTTACGTTTGTTAGCCGGATTGACTAATTTGATGTCTTGTTTGTGTTTGTCCCATTTTTGTTCTAATGGGCCTGATGGTATTTTTGAATCTAATTTCATATTCTCTCCTAAAACCCCTTAGCGAACATACCCGAGTAAAATCGAGAGTGGCATGGAACAATTTCCAACAAAAACAAGGAGTCCAAGTCCTGTGGAAATTTTTTGAATTGTGGGATTGTGTTTTGGGGCAAGGATCCCAAGAGTCTGTAACATGGAACCCAGTGCATGGGAAAAATGTAACGCAAGGAAAACCATAAACACAATATAACTGATTGCTATTGTTGGGTCTTGGAATCCGAGGATGACCATAGCATACACATCATGCACGACATCACCATTCTTTAGAATGTATTCGTGAGTGTAGTGGTCAGGGTTGGTATAACCCAAAGTAAAGTGAGCTAAATGGTAAACGAGAAAGGTTAAAAGTAATAATCCACTATAAGCCATCGTGCGAGATGCAAACGATGCTTGGATAGTTGTATTCTTTGCGTAAGAGACGGGTCTAGCAGAGCTGTTTTCTAGTTTTAGGAGGATGGCAGTGCATACGTGTCCAAAAAAAGCCACGATGAGTCCAATCCGTGCTACCCAAAGAAGGGGTCCTAAATCTTTGAGAAACTTTGCGTAGGTGTTTAATTTTTCTGGTCCTTGGAAAACTTGAAGGTTTCCGACCATATGAAGGATCACGAATCCAAACCAGATAAATCCGGTAATGGCCATTATGATCTTCTTTCCAATTGAGGATCGAAAGAAGTCTAGACTCAACGTCATTGAAGAGCTCCTGTTAGAGTATAGGTGTAAATTTTTCTATTACGTCCAAAATTAGACAGATTCCACTTTCCGTAAATTCATAAATCTTGGCAGGTTTAAAATGAGATATTGAGTTTGTTTCTCAATAAAGAAGAGATGCGGAATGGAGTACGAAAAGGGATTGAGTTCCTTCTCCGGCAATTTATGATAAACAAAGTTTGTTTAACCTCCAAGGGAAAAAACCCATCCCCACAATTTTCATCCAAAACCGCTTGTACTTGTCCTTGTTTGTGACATGCCTTGTATTCTTTACATGTGGTCCCACTCGTGTCAAAACCAACGTAGATACAAGGAAAGAGTATCTAAAGGGAGTAGGTTTGCCCATCCTTGTATCGATCCGACCCAGGCATAATAGGGATAAAAAAGAACTTCAGCTTTTTATCAAAACAGAAAACCTAACAAAGATTAAGATTAACAAATTCCAGATTTTATTTTTTGCCAGTGACCAAAATCGTCAATTTTTGATCCCCGATGAGCAGAAAACTCCTGAGTTAATTTGTTTGATTCCCAAAACCATTATGCCTGATACAATTTATAAATGCCATGTTGGTCCCTTTGTTTACAGCCAGTTATGGGATTCGATTTCGATCCATTCGATCTCTTTCACAACAGAAGACAAATTACGCCATGTGATCAGTGAAGATGACATCGATGATGTCGTAATTTGGCTTTAAACAGTTTAATTCCACTCAAATACCAGCGAACAAATTGTTACATTAGAATCGACTAGTTTCATCCATTCGTCTTGACAAAGGATACGAGTGAAAATACCGTTTCTAGACCGTTATGTTTTCCCATTTAAAACAAGACATTCCGTCTGGACTCGTTGTATTTTTAGTAGCTCTTCCTCTTTGTTTAGGAGTCGCACTTGCTTGTGGTGCACCTTTATTATCAGGAGTGATCTCTGGAATCATTGGTGGGTTTGTAGTTGGTTTCCTTAGCCATTCTCGAACAAGTGTGAGTGGTCCGGCTGCCGGCCTTGTAACGTTAGTCATTGCCGCAACCACTGCGTTAGGCGACTACCAAACTTTTTTATTATCCGTATTTTTAGCTGGTTTTATCCAAATAGGACTTGGTGTTTTACGACTTGGTTTTATCGCAAACTACGTACCTTCCAATGTAATCCAAGGTTTACTCGCATCCATAGGGATCATCCTGATATTAAAACAAATCCCACACTCTGTCGGATTTGATATCAATCCAGAAGAAGATTTTATTTTTTTCCAAAGGGATGGCGAAAATACATTTTCGGAATTATTGAACATTCACAAATATTTTTCTTGGGGAGCAGTGATCATTTCCACCATCTCATTGTCACTGATGTTTGTGTATGATAAGTTAAAATGGCAAGCGCTCAGATACATTCCATCTCCCATTTTAGTGATTCTCATCGGAATTGTATGTAACCAAATTTTTAAGAATTTTAAACCAGAGTTTTATCTAACAGAAAAACATTTGGTAACAATTCCCAATGTGAGCAACTGGGAGAGTATTTTTGTGTTTCCCAATTTTTCGATGATTGGCCAATCGGAAGTATGGTATTTTGCATTTTCTATTGCGGCTTTTGCTACATTGGAAACATTACTGAACTTAGATGCTGTCGAACGAATTGACCCACACAAAAGACTCTCATCACCTAACCGTGAACTAATAGCACAAGGAGTGGGGAATAGTTTATCTGGGCTCATTGGCGGACTACCCATCACTTCCGTCATTGTCAGAAGTTCTGTGAATATTTATACAGGAGCTGAAACAAAATTATCCACAATGGTTCATGGTGTTTTACTTGCTATGAGCATTCTTTTTTTGAGTTCCTTTTTGAATTTGATTCCACTTTGTTCTTTGGCAGTCGTACTTGTTGTCACTGGTTTCAAACTCACAAACTTATCTGTTTACAAATCATTGTATAAAAAGGGACTTTATCAATTTTTACCTTTTATAACAACCATTCTTGCCATTATTTTTACAGACTTATTAACCGGTGTGTTAATTGGACTTTGTATTAGTTTCATTTTTATCTTAAAAAATAATTACAAAAATCCATTTTCTGTTGAAACAGAAAACTTAAATATCGGAGAAACAATCCGCATCGAATTACCGAACCAAGTTTCTTTTTTGAACAAAGCTTCCATCAAAGACACTCTTTGGTCATTACCAGAGAATGCAAAACTCATTGTAGATGCCTCTAATTGTAATTTTATTGATCACGATATTTTAGAAGTATTGGAAGAATTCAAATCCGTAGTTGCTTTAGAAAAAAACATCCAACTGAATTTAGTTGGTTTGAAAGACCATTATGAACTGAGTGACCAAGTGCAATTTGTAAACATCTTGGACAAAGAAGCACAACAAAAGTTAACACCTGATGATATTCTCGAATTCTTAAAACGAGGGAACGAACGATTTGTAAAAGGAAAATGGTCTGAAAAGTATTTTAAACACCAAGTGAACGCCACTGCCTTTGGCCAAAATCCTATTGCAGTTGTCCTTTCCTGTATTGACTCAAGAACAAGCCCAGAAATTATTTTTGATTCAGGGCTTGGTGATATCATTTCCATTCGGATTGCAGGAAATATCGTAAACCAAGAAATCCTCGGAAGTTTAGAATTGTCTTGTGCCAAAATTGGAACCAAACTCATCGTCGTACTTGGTCATTCCAATTGTGGTGCAGTATCCAGCGCAATTTATGCTTTAAAAGATGGAAACATAGCAAGTATCACAAACAAAATTGACAAAGCCATTGGAACGTCAGATCCAAACTCAAAACAATCAAATTCTGGAAACGAACATATTTTTAATCACGTGGTAAAAACCAATGTGCTGAATTCGATTGATGAAATTTTGGAATCTAGTGAATTTTTAAAAAGAAAGGTAGATGCAGGTGAATATAAAATTGTCCCAGCATTTTATGATACATCTTCGGGCGAAGTTCAGTTTTTTCATTCAGTCCAAACTTCACCGAAAAGTGAATCAATGTTTTAAGTTTAAACTTTATGAACTGGAACAAACAACGGTTTGTAAGCAGAACGATTATAATAACCTAAGAATGCATTAGCAATGACAACAAATATCCCAACTGGCAATCCATCTTGAGCAATCATCAAATGAACCAAAAAGATATTGATCACCACTGGTGCAATTACAACAGAAGCTAAAGGGACAAATCTTCCAGATAAAAAAGCAAGAGCACATACAAGTTCTGTCACCTTAATCAATGTTAATAAATAACCTGTGGCCTTCATGCCATCATTGAATATCTTTATGTTTCCAGTTACTTCAGGTTGTTCTACTAAATTGAATAATACAACAACAGATGAAAATAAAAACAAGGCGCCTAACAAAAGACGAACGATTGTATACAAAACTATCATAAGTTACTCCTTTAATACTTTCACAAGAGGAAATGACCTTCACTTACAGAAAAAGACTCCCCATTGGAAACTATCTACCAAATCTAAGGGGATCGGGTTCTCATTTCCAGCCACAATTTCTGGATTTATTCTCATTTTAGCTATTTTTTTGGAAAACTCGGCAATATAATTTCATCTTTTAGGCATTGATACCTTAGGAATTCTCAATGAAAATCCGAAATTTGCCTGTTTATCTGCTGGTCTTTTCTTTAAATGTTTGCCAAACGAACCAAACAAATGGACCAGAACATATTAACTCTAAAGAATCGAAATTCTCTTTTACTCTCCAATACGAGATGGATTTACCGACTAAGGTTTTGAAAGTGGGACCAAATTTAGAAATCTCAATTGGTAAATTTGCATTACATTCCTTCAATCACTTGGCTTCCCAAATATTCAATGTTAGCTCCTATACAGCAAGAAAAGAGAATGATCCTCTTGAACCAGGAACTATTATTCTCCGAAAAGTACAAGTGAATCGATCCATCGTATTTGAAGAAGGAACTACAAAATTCCAACATGCAACATTTGCATCCATTGTTGAATTTTTATTCGTAAAAGAATCTGGTGAAACCTACCGAATCCTCGGAGAATCCGACCCAATCCAAACAAACACCATTCCATTTTCAGCAAATGATAAAGATTCTGAGGAAAAAATTGCGAGTACCATCCAATCTGCTATTGAAATTGGTCTGAAAAAAATCATCCAACCTAGGGAAGATTGGAAATGGGATGGTCGCCAAATGATGTTCCAACAAGGAAATGGAAATTAAGAAAACACTGAAACCCAATGCCATCCTAATTACCATCTGAATCAGGATTTTAATGCATCTTTATGTAAAGTATGTACCAGGACAAAACTGTAAAGGATGTACGAGTACACTCAACCAATTGCCCAGACCTAATGCGACATAATACTAATTATGGGAAGTACCATATTGCTTCACGTAATCATCTACAGAGAAACACTAGTCGTTGCATCATCTTAAAATCTACTCCAAATTCGATACGGAAACGATTCACTCATGTGCAGGTGATGTCCATGAAGCAATCGAAGATGGTGCGTTCTATGTTGGTTCAAGTGTTCAAAGAGAAATACCTTTGGGCTTCGAGAAAAGAAAAAAGCCTAATACTCGACCAGTTCGTTGAAGCTACTGGATTCAATCGATCCTATGCCAGAACCGTCCTTAGAAAGAAAAAAGACAAGGTCGTCAAACTGATACCAAGAAGAAGCGTCTATCCAACTATGATGATGTTAGCTTCTATTTAGAGAAGATCTGGGAGATCCTGGATAGAATTTGTGGGAAAAGACTCGTGATGCCAATGCCAGACGTTTTAGCCAAACTCGAACAATTCAAAGTATTTAAAATTGATAAAATAACCAAGGACAAACTTCTCTCCATCAGTTCCGCTTAAAGTGGATCGCTTATTGAAACCTGTCAGGGAAAAACTTGGTCGCAGAGGCACCTCTACAACGAAACAACCTAAATACCTAATTGATCAGATACCAATCAAAACGTTCGGTGAATGGAAAAGTTCTCTACCTGGCTTTGTCCAAATCGATCTAGTAGCCCATAATGGTGGAAATGTATTGGAGGATTTTATTCAACGCCTGCAGCAACAGAGAATGACGTTGAAAGTTAAAATTATTTTCCCTTAAAGATTAGAACACGGTTATTATCAAAATCACTTACGAACAATAGTTTACCGACCATATAGACTCCATATGGATTATAAAGCGTTCTGGCAGTTGGGGTCACTCCAGCAACGCCTGTCTGCTCATCGTCATTTGGCGCATTGTTAGTAAAATTGATTTGACCCAGTACTGTATCCGCCGGTTGTCCATTCGTTTTAGGTATTGAATTCCAGATTAAGACTCGATGGTTATATGCGTCACCGATGACCAACTGTACACCATTAGAATATACATTATAAACACCACCGACTAAAAATCCTCCTCCTGTTGTAGCGGAGACCGCAATTTCCATGTTAGGCTGCCCCAAAACCAGATCCGCTGGCTGCCCGTTAAATGTCGGTATCGTATTCCAAATCAAGACTCTTCCGTTATATGAATCCGCAACAAATAATCTTGTCCCATCGGTCCATACCCCTCCTGGAGTTGAAAGCGAGTTTGCTGTTGGTGTTGGACCTCCCCGATTGGGACTGCAAGAAGTGAAATCAGCCTGTCCAAGAACAATATCCGCAGGTGTGTTATTTGAGGTGGGGATTGTATTCCAAATCAAAACACGGTGGTGGCCTTCATCAGCAACAAACAATTTACCATTAGCAGTGGAAACTCCTTCGCTTCCGGACAAATCAGTATTAGAGCAGGAACCAACACCGACCGTTGTAAAATTGGAAACACCTAATACAACATCAGCTGCTACGTTTGCGGTCGGTAATGAGTTGTAGATCAAATGCCGGTTGTTAGAGGTGTCAGCAACAAATAACCTGTTATTTGAGGAAGCAATATTCCATTGGTATTTAAAGGATGTAGCTGTCGGAGGGGTTGCTATTAATGAAGAAACATCATCCACTTGGCCGATCACAAAATCTGCAGTAGCCCCATTCAATGTAGGAATTTGATGATAACCTAAAATTCGATGATTTCTGGAATCGGAAATATACAATTGATTACCACTGACAGTAACCGGTCCCGGTTGTTTTAAACTTGCACCCGACAAAGGGACAGAAGCATTCGTCTCAAAATCAGGCTGACCAATGACTACGTCAGCTCTCTGGAAATTAGTGAATTTGGCAAAGGAACTTGTTTTTTGACCACCGCAATACGGCCTAATGTCTCCGAGAATTTCTTTTAAAAATAGGGTTTCCAAATAGGTTTTGCTTGTAGGGTCACAAGGATTCTCCCATTCAATAGATGAACAATCTATCAAACCGAGAAAAAGGAAAAGAGGCAGAAACGTTGTTTTGTTGAAATTCATAGTGATTTCAATCTTTCCCCAATCTTTTTTTCTATAACGGTGGAACTCCTTAGTAGTTTCCCGGAAAACGCCATTATAATTCCTAGGGTTTTCCCCGTTTTTTAGACATTTCAGGCAGGTTAGAATTTTGGCCAACAAATGTCGACCAATAATAGTGGTTCAGAAATTAAAAGATGGGAGGCATAATCCTTTCCATTTTATCTAAGTTAGGTCATTCGTATTTGATGTAACATGACTGGATTCAGTAATTTCAGAAATTCTTCCTCCTGTTTCAAACGAATTATCTTAGATCACTAAGTTTGCCAATGATTTGGATCAACGAAGACTATTTTCGAACCAGTTTTTGATCTAGGTAGAATGCTTCGTCTTCAATTGCAATTGGAAGTCATAATATTCCCAAGCTCTACAGCAACGAATAGGCCATTTCCATAGGTCACCGAAGTCCATGCATGCGACGCTCCAGTGTTTCTAGCAGTCCAGGTTATACCATCCGATGAGGTCATAATTTGTTGACTCGTACCATCTAATGATACTGCTACAAAAAGCCCATCGCCATAAGTTACATTAAGCCAAGTATCTGCATGTGTGGCAGAACGTGCCGTCCAGGTAATCCCATTTGTTGAAGTCATGACTCGATTTGTGCCATTACCCGCTATTGCCACAAATAAACCATTCCCATATGTTACGGAATACCATTGGTTCTCTTCAGAGGCAGATTGCGCCGTCCAGGTTATCCCGTTTGGTGAAGTCATGACTCGATTTGTGCCATCACTCGCTACTGCCACAAATAAACCATTCCCATACGTTACGGAATACCAACTATTGGCTGGTGCCCCCGTACGCTCCGTCCAAGTGATCCCATCTGGTGAGGTCATGACTCGATTTGCATCGGAATTGGATGTAGCTACAAAAAGACCATTTCCATAGGTCACTCCTCTCCACATGTACTCTGGTACAGTTCGCGCGGTCCATGTGATCCCATCCGGCGAAGTCATAACTCGATTTGAACCAGTTGAAGACACAGCTACAAAAAGACCATTTCCATAGGTTACGGAATTCCATTGGTTTGCACCAGCTCCGTTTCGTGCAGTCCAGGTAATCCCATCGGAAGAAGTCATAACTCGATTCGTACCATTGCTTAAAGCAACAAATAGTCCATTTCCATAGGTTACGATACGCCAATTGCTCGCTTCTACTGCAGAACGCGTCGTCCAGGTAGTGCCATCATCGGCGCAGTTATAAGTTCTTGTGGTAGTTGCCGTTCCTAAGGAATTAGTGGCGAGAAAGGCTAATATTGCGGTGAAATCGTTATCTTTTTCTGGAGAACAGGAAAAGATAAAAAGAAATAACATTAGAAGGGATTTTTGTCGGGTAGAATTCATCATGATTGAATTTTTTCTCACTCTTTTTGCCCAAAACAGCGAACCAACCTAGTAGTATCCCCAGAGTCAGAATTCTGTAATCTAGGGTTTTCCCCGATTTTTAGGCATTTTGGGTCATTCAGAACGTTAGTCGCCTAATGTCGACTAATTTAAATTTCGCTGAAAACAAATAATAAGACTGAATCCTCTATCTAAGAAAGCTCACAGTTCTTCCTAGAAGTATGTTTAGGGAAACAAAAAGGATTAAAAATTTCAGAAATATTTCCTACTATTTCCTAAGATAGGTTATTAGAGAGTAAATGGTAAGCTGATCTTTTTCTGAATCAGATTGTTTTTAGAATTTTTTTCAAATAGTATTCCAAGTTTCCCACATGTTGTTTTCCACCTTCGATTGCACCATATTTTTGGTTCACACGCTCTAATTCTTGTTTTGTGGAAAATACTTGTACCATCGTAAGGTTTGTGCTTTTTCCCTGATTCGTAGTTTCAAATGAGATTTCAGACCGAAAATTGACATCTTCGTCTCCCTCTCCATCACCAATATGTTGGTAAGAGATCAAACTAGGTTTTTCAATTTTTAAGAATTGGATTTTATTTTTATAATCACGTCCATCTGGACCATGCATCACAAATTCAAAAAATCCACCATTTCTAAAATCAAAGGAGATAACGGTCAGAGTAAAACCATCCGGTCCCCACCATTCTTTCAAATGTTCGGGATTAGACCAAACCTCAAATAATAATTCATTTGAAACATCAAAGAACTTACGATAGATCACTTGGTTTTCTTTAATTTCCGTTATCAATTCGGTTGAGTTCATATTTTATTTCCTTTTTTCAGTTTTAATGCATAACGTTCTAAGCGGTTCAAACGTTTACTCCAATCTTCTCTCACTTTTAAAATCAATTCTTCCATTTCAGAGAATCCATCTAAATTGACCGAATAGATTCTTTTTTGGGCTTCCCTTTTTACATTCAGTAATTGTATTTCTTTTAACAACTGTAAGTGTTGCGAGATGGCAGGAGCACTGATAGAGAAATGATTCGAAATGGCAGTAGAAGTCATCTCACCATTTTTTGAGACAAGCAGTATGATCTCACGTCTTGTATCATCACCCAGAGCTAAAAAACTATTCATACCAAAATATAATAAACCAATAGCTTAATTAAGTCAACTCTTAATTAAGTAACGGTCTCATAAATGATAGGAGGAATTGCAAATCCGATATTCTTTTTCTCTCTTCCTTCCAGATTTCCAAATTTAGATCTTCTTTGAACAGATATCACCCATGTTCCTTTATGTAGCTCTGATTTTAGAATGACTCTGATCATAATCCTTGAAACCAAATTACCTTTTTCATCTTCTTTATGTTTTTTTGATTGCAAATGTAAGTAGAATTGATTGAATTTTCTACCAAAGATTAAAAACGGAACATTGTTCAACCCAATGAATTCGGTGTTTTAGGTATGAGGAAATCAAATGGCCAATCAAACAATCAGGGATCCAAAAGTTGTCATCATAGGCGCTGGAATGACAGGAATCCTACTCGCAATTGAATTCAATCGGATCGGTGTGAAAGACATTACTATATTAGAGAAAAAACATGATTTAGGAGGAACTTGGAGGGAAAACACATACCCAGGTGTCGCTTGCGATATTCCTGCGCATATGTATACTTATAGTTTTGCGCCCAATCCTGAATGGAGCCATCGGTTTGCACATGGAGATGAAATCCATGCCTATTTCAAACGTGTGAGTGATGAATACAAAATCACACCTCAGATTCATTTTAACGAAGCAGTTACAGAAGCATCTTACCAAAATGGAAAGTGGACTACAAAAACTTCCAAAGGAAATACATATGTTTCTGATTTCCTCATCTCAGCCACTGGTATCTTACACCACCCAGCAAAACCAAACATCCCGGGACTTGAAAGTTTTAACGGAAATTGTTTTCACACAGCAGAATGGGATCATTCCGTAAATTTAGAAGGAAAACGGATCGGGATCATTGGAACTGGCTCCACTGCAGCACAAGTCATTCCCGAGATGATCAAAGTTGGGAAAAAAGTTTCGGTTTTCCAGAGGACACCGCAGTGGATTGTCAAAGTACCTGATACAACTTATACAGAAGAAGACAAAAGAAAATGGAGAAAGGAACCTAACATTCTCAAACGGTTTCATAAATGGTATACCTTTGCCGTGGAACAAACTTTTTCTAAAGCTGTGATTGGTAAAAAAATCCCTCACTTACTGATGAGTTTTTTGTGCAAAAGGAATTTACGAACTTCCATTAAAGATCCTGTTCTTAGAGAAAAACTAACTCCAAATTACCGTGTTGGTTGCAAACGTGTGATTGTGAATTCCACATTCTATGATGCCATCCAAAAACCAAATGCTGATTTGGTGACAGAGGGAATTGAAAAAATCACGGAAAAAGGTGTCATTACCAAGGATGGCAAATTACACGAATTGGATGTATTAATCTTGGCAACTGGATTCCATCCATTTAATTTTATGCGCCCGATGAACCTAACGGGAGAAAATGGAATTTCAATTGAATCTGTTTGGAAAAAGAAAGTGCAAGCTTACCGCTCCCTCTTTATCCCTCATTTCCCTAATTTTGTTTTGATGTTAGGACCAAACACACCGATTGGAAACTTTTCAGTCATTGCCATGAGTGAAGTCCAAACCAAATACATTATCAAAATAATTGAAGACTGGAGAAAAGGAAAATTTAATGCGATCGATGCAAAGGAAGAAGCCTTACAACGTTTTGCAGCTTATCTCAAAAAAGGAATGGTCGGTACTGTTTGGTTAGGTGGTTGCCAAAGTTGGTATTTAGATCCAGATGGAGATCCTGCAATGTGGCCTTATACTTGGAGTCGTTGGGAAAAAGAAATGAAATCCCCCGATTACCAAGATTTTAATCTAACCACAACGTAAACTTTTTATAAAATCCTAAACAACATTTTTGCCGGTAATTTTTACGAATTACCGGCTTTTTTGTGATGGAATGATGAGTATATAAGGATTTTTAGCACCATCAAATTGTTCTATAATTTCCTGCAAATCAACAAGTTTAACTCCAACACAACCTGACGTTGGTTTGGTTTCTTCCCAAGGGTGGATAAAAATCATACTTCCATAACCAGGGATACTTGGATTCGTATTGTGTTCAATAACAATAAACAGTTGGTAATTAGAAGAATTCCACAAGGATGCGGCACCCTTCTCTTTTTTTCGAATCAATTGGTTGTAATGTTTTGAAGTGGTAACATCACTCCAATGGTCATTTTTTCGTATTTGAGTGTATTCTAAATTACGAATGGATCTTTTGTCTTTACCAAGGATTCTCCGAATCGGAAAACTTCCGTAAGGTGTGAATCCATCACCTTCTCGTTTTTGTTCCTCAGGGATGAGTCCATTCCTACCAAACCATACAGGTACCACAGGATACAAAAGTTTCCAATCTCCCTCTTCTACACCGTAAAAGTGAAGTTCTCCTTGGGTTTCTCCAGGATTTCCCACTATGAGTAGGATTTGTTCTGATTGGAATAGACCAGAGTGGATTGAAGATTGAGGTTCTGATCTCACTTCATTTGTTGTAAATACCAAAAAGAGAACGGTAAAGAGAGGGAAAAATGACTTCAATTGAGGGAGTGAACAGTGTATTTTAAGAAAATTGGTGGAAATTTTTAGGGATAAGCCGGAAAATTGAGGAATTCGATCGGATGCCAAAGTGCGAAATGGAAAAGACCGCTCCCCCTGCTGGGCTCGAACCAGCGACCCAATGATTAACAGTCATTTGCTCTACCGACTGAGCTAAAGGGGAATCTCGAATCTGTGACCATGCTACGGAGAAAGCCCGCTAGGTCAAGGAAAAAATTATGTCATAGCGACGAGAAAATTTGCAAAAATTCTAAAAAATCCGATCCCTTTGTTTGAAAAAATGGATGTTTCCAACTTAAGATTCCTTCATTGTGACATAATCCTCTCCGCTCCTGGTTTGAGGAAAAAATAGAAATTTTATATGTTGTTTGAGATGGGGTTCTTGCATGAAGATTGAGAGGCATTTTACCAAAGGGAACAAGGGTTTATACCCGAATTTGACATGGGTTCGTAAGGACTCAAAGATAACGAATACGGACGGGTCGGTTGTGTTTGAAGCAAACGGCGTCGAAGTTCCCGATTTTTGGTCGCAAGTGGCTACTGATATCCTCGCGCAGAAGTACTTCCGCCGGAAAGGTGTTCCGAAGTACCTGAAAAAAGTCGCAGAAAAAGGTATCCCAGAATGGTTACAACGTTCTGTTCCTGATGATGAGAAACTCATTGCTCTAAACCCCGAAGACCGTTACGTAGGAGAATCAGACTCCAAACAAGTATTCCACCGTTTGGCTGGATGTTGGACGTATTGGGGTTATAAATACGGGTATTTTACGGATGAAGATAGTGCTCGTGTATTCTATGAAGAAGTTATCTTTATGCTCGCAAGCCAAATGGCTGCTCCTAACTCTCCGCAATGGTTCAACACTGGTCTTCACTGGGCGTATGGAATTGATGGTAAGTCACAAGGTCATTATTATGTAGATCCAAAATCGGGAAAATTAGTAAGGTCAGCCTCTTCTTACGAACACCCACAACCACATGCATGTTTCATCCAATCAGTAGATGATGATTTAGTGAATGAAGGTGGAATCATGGACCTTTGGGTCAGAGAAGCTCGCCTCTTTAAATATGGTTCGGGAACAGGAACCAATTTCTCCAACCTTCGTGCAGCCAATGAATCTCTCTCTGGTGGTGGCAAAAGTTCTGGTCTTATGTCTTTCTTAAAAATTGGGGATCGTGCCGCAGGTGCCATTAAGTCTGGTGGAACCACTCGTCGTGCCGCAAAAATGGTATGTCTTGATATGGACCACCCTGATATCGAAGAGTTTATCGATTGGAAAGTCCAAGAAGAGAAAAAAGTAGCATCCCTTGTAACAGGTTCCATTTTAAACAACCGACTCTTAAATGAAATTATGACCGCTTGTTCTTCCGCCAAACAAACACTTGGTGAAGAAAAAGCATACGATCCGACTGCAAACGTAGAACTTAAAAAAGCCATCCAAAAAGCAAGGAAAGCCTTTGTTCCTGACAACTACATCAAACGAGTGATTGATTTGTCGAGACAAGGATACAAAGACTTACTTTTTGAAGAACTCACAACCGATTGGCAATCCGAAGCATACAATACTGTCTCTGGACAAAACTCCAATAACTCCGTACGAATCACAAATGAGTTTATGGAAGCTGTCGAAAAAGACCTCCCATTCCACCTCGTGAACCGTACAGAAAAGGAAAAAGCTCGCAAAGAAGGTCGTGAACCAAAGGCGGCAAAAACCTTACGTGCTCGTGACCTTTGGGAAAGAATTGCCAATGCAGCTTGGAACTCAGCTGACCCAGGAACACAGTATCATAGCACGATCAACGAATGGCATACTTGTCCAGAAGATGGAGCGATCAATGCCTCCAATCCATGTTCTGAATACATGTTCCTCGACAACACAGCATGTAACTTAGCATCTGCGAACCTTGTTAAATTCTTAAAAGAAGATGGATCCTTTGATGTAGAAGGATACCGTTATCTAAATAAAATTTGGACCATCATCCTAGAAATTTCTGTTCTCATGGCACAGTTCCCATCCAAAGAAATTGCGGAATTGTCTTACAAGTTTAGAACATTAGGTCTCGGGTATGCAAACCTTGGTTCCCTTCTCATGATCATGGGAATTCCTTATGATTCTCAAGAAGCGATGGCTGTGACTGGTGCGATTTCTTCTATCATGCATATGACGGCATATGCCACATCGGCAGAGATGGCAAAGGAACTCGGACCATTTGCTGGTTACGAAAAAAACAAAGAGCATATGTTACGTGTATTGCGTAACCATAGACGTGCTGCTTATAATGCACCAAAAGAAGAATACGAAGGATTAACCATCACTCCAGTGGGAATTAACCCTTCTTTCTTACCGTCTTACTTACTCGAAGCAGCGAAAGAAGATTCCGACAGAGCATTGGCACTCGGAGAACAATTTGGATACCGCAATGCACAAGTAACTGTGATCGCTCCGACAGGAACGATCGGTCTAGTCATGGATTGTGACACGACTGGAATCGAACCTGACTTCGCTTTAGTGAAATACAAAAAATTGGCAGGTGGTGGTTACTTCAAAATCATCAACCAATCAGTTCCTGCAGCTCTGAAAAAATTGGGTTATAGCCAAGCAGAACAAGATGCTATTGTGAACTACTGTAAAGGCCATGCTACATTTAACGGAGCCCCTGGTGTTAACACGGCACGTTTGAAAGAAAAAGGTTTCACCGAAGATGTGTTAGAGAAATTGGAAAAACAACTTCCGTTTGTGTTTGATATCCAATTTGCTTTCAACAAATTCACATTAGGTGAAGATTTCCTTGCCAAAACATTGGGAATTGACCCTTCCCTTTACAATTCCATGGGTTTCAATTTACTCGAAACATTGGGATTTACTGCAGATGAAATTGCACAAGCAAATGATTATGTTTGCGGAACGATGACCATCGAAAACGCACCTTTTATCAAAGAAAAGGATCTCCCTGTATTTGATTGTGCCAACAAATGTGGAAAATACGGAAAACGTTTTTTATCTTATCAATCACACATCCGAATCATGGCAGCGGCTCAACCATTCATTTCGGGTGCGATTTCCAAAACGATCAACCTTCCAGAAGAGGCAACCATTGAGGATGTGAAAAACGCATACCTAATGTCTTGGAAAGTGATGATCAAAGCAAACGCTCTCTACCGAGATGGATCAAAACTTTCACAACCACTTAACTCCGTATTCCAGTTGTTAAGTGCTGTGGGAGAAGAGGAAGAAGAACTAAGTACTACTTCCACTCCGAAAACGGTAACAGAAGTGGCAGAAAAATTGGTGTATAAATACATCTCGGAAAGAAGAAAACTTCCACACCGACGTGCAGGATATACGCAAAAAGCGATGGTGGGTGGTCACAAAGTTTATCTCCGAACAGGAGAATACGAAGATGGCCAACTTGGTGAAATCTTTATCGATATGCATAAAGAAGGAGCGGCTTTCCGATCCCTTATGAATGCGTTTGCGATTGCGGTTTCCCTTGGATTGCAACATGGCGTTCCTTTGGAAGAATTTGTGGAAGCATTTACTTTCTTCAAATTTGAACCAAACGGTATGGTTTCTGGTAACCCTCATATCAAAATGTCTACTTCGGTAATCGATTACATCTTTAGAGAACTTGCGATCACTTATCTTGGTCGATACGACTTGGCACAAGTATCACCAGAAGATTTAAGAACTGACGAAGTGGGAAGAAAAGCAGAACCGGCTCGAGATACTGTGGGAAAGCAGGAAAGTAGCGGTCCACGTACTCCGCTACAAGTAAATGCAATTTCTATGAAATCAGTACTCGAAGACAAGCCGGAAGTTGTAGCTGTGGCAGGTCAAACTCCGCAACAACCAACCCAAGCACAGTCTGCTGCGGCAACACTAAAGATCATTGCAGAAGCAAGAACCAAGGGTTATACAGGTGATTCCTGTACCGAATGTGGATCCTTCCAAATGGTACGAAACGGAGCTTGTCTCAAGTGTATCTCTTGTGGATCCACTACAGGTTGTTCGTAAACAAATACGAAAGAATCTCTAGTTTGAATTGATGCTTTCGACTAGAGATTTAAAATCCAAATCTTCTCTAGTTTGCAAAAGACTAGGTGGTGATTCCAAATGAGACTTAAAAAGGGTCACAATACGGAAGAAGAAATCTTAAAAAAGGACCGAGAATTCGGTCCTTTTTTTTTGCTACCAAGTGTTATCTTGGTAAACAAAAATTTAATTCGTGTGTGAATGTTTGATACAGATAACCAAGTAGAGTTTAGATGATTTTTAAGGAGTGGGAGCCGGTTCAATCGAACCATCTTCTGGTTTCGGAGCCATTCCACCTAATTGGTTTAAGTTGGGAAGGTCTACTTTAGGTGAGGACAAGGTACCACGAACAGGGATACAAGTTTTCCCACCTTCTTGCGGTAATAAGGCGACCATCCCTACCAAATCCTGCCTTTCTTGGGCAAATTTTTCGGTTAAGGAAAAACAAACTTTTAAATCCAGTTGAGAAAACGAAATGGTATCAGACAAACGAACCACACCTTGGAATTGGAATTTCGCCAAATTGGAATCAAGACTTCCTCTTTCGATGAGAAGTTTCCCTGATCGAATTTTAAAGAGTAAATTTGCTCTTTTGATATCGGTTCCTTTTAAAGTGCCTAAAAAAGGAATCTCCATCGATTCTTTGATTTTTCCACCAGAAAGAGTAATTTCCCCTTCCCCATTCCATTTGGTTACTTTATCGTCTAAAGGCGACAATCGAATGGGCAAATCGAAGGTTTGAATCCCAATCGAAAGATCACTTCCTTCATAACTAAAATACCCTATATTGATATCACCTTCCAAACGGGACTGCAAAATTCCAAATACAGAAACACCAAGACTCACTTCTTCCGCTTTTAAAGATGTTCCAGTGGGAAAACTAACAACAAAACTATCAAAAGATTTCCTTCCAATCATGGGAAAATGGATTTCCTTTGCATCCATAAAGATTCCCGTTTCTTTGCCTGTTTTAATGAGGACTGATCTAACAATTTCATTAAGAGGAAAAATAAAAATGGTAAACAAAAGAAATGAAACAAATGAAATCGCAATGAGTGTTAGAATTTGTTTTTGATTGATTTTTGTGAGTTCTTCATCAGAATCTTCCTCAAAAAGTTCATTATCCTCTTCCAATAATGATTCTTGAACAGCTACATCATCATCTAAATCATAGTCTTCTTCGAATTCGTTTTCTTTTGCCATTTTTATTTACCTTTCGACAAACGACTATAAGATGATACTTTCAAATTGACATCGTATATTTCTTTTTCTGCAAATGGTTTACGAAAACTAAGTAGGTCTACTTTTGCTTGAATTTGTTTGTTTTTTTCGATATCGTAAACCAATTTAATGATATCTTGTAATAAAACAGAACGAAAGGATACATCGATTGTAATTTTGTTATAGTCCTTTTGGATGACATTACTTGTATCTTTCATCGTTTGGACTTTGTCTTTTAAATTATAACGTATCAAAATCTGATCCAATTTGGAATACATGACACTTACATCTTCTTCACTGCCACCAGATTGTAATCCACGTAAATAATTGTATTCTCGGATCACTCGGTCGAGTTCACCAGCCTGTGATCTTGTTTCGAAAATCTCATCTGATAATCGATTTCTTAAATCGGATAATAAGGTCACAATCGTATACACACCAAGTAGTGACACAAAACTAATGAGTCCAATCACAAGGACTCGTTCTCTATCATTCAAACGATCAAACATTAGGGTTCATCCTTTGGTGTCACAACATCCATTTTGATTTTAAAACTGACTTTGAATTTATTCACACCCGTGATGAGACGTTTGTTTTGGATTTGGATATTCGTGAATTTTTCGGATTTTTCAAGTGCGGATTGGATGGTTCCAATTTCACCAAATTCATTTACCCTACCGTAAATTTGGATTTCCTTCTCTTCAAAGTTAAACTGATCCAAAATAAAAGGTAGAACCTCTGGCGAAGGAAATTGTTCCGTTGCCTCATTTAATACATCAAGAACACTTTCTTGGGACAAAAACAATCTGTAAATTTCAGTTTTTTTACGTTCTGCCTTTAGTTTCTTATTTGCGGCATCCAGAGGGTCTTCCTCTTCACCTAACTCTCCACCAATTCCATTTTTGTATTTTTCGATTAATATTTGTTTGTTGGCAGCAATTTTACGTTTATCCAAAATGATTCCAATCAAAAATACACCAAAGAGTAAAATTAGAGATATACTCACTAAAATAATATGAGGTTTGAATGCTGCGAGTTTGAACCGATTTGTATGAATTTTTTTAGCAAAACCAGTTTCTAAAAAATTGACCCGATTTCGTGATTCAAAGTGAACTCCAGTGGCAACTGATGTAACAAAACTTGGATCATTGATCCCTAAGAATTCATATCGACCTGTTTTAATTCCTAATTTTTCTTCCAAATAACCAGTAAGATTTGGATAGAGACTTGCCCCACCAGATAATAAAATGAGACTCGGTCTCTCTTGTTCTGGAAGAGAAAAAATGCTATTCTCAACTTCATGAACTACTTGGTCAAGCTTCGCCAAAATGAATTTACGTAGTGACTTAAATTGAATGGCAGTGATGTGAAACTGATTCAAAAATTTTGTTTCTTCCGCCTTATCAATTGAATCAAATAAAAATCCAATAGGAAGTGATTCTTTGATGAGTCTTGCTTCTTCTAAGTCAACTTTTAGAATGCTAGCAAACTCTGCGGTAATTTCTTCCCCACCAATGTAAATTTGTCGAGTGTGTCTTAATTTTCCTTCATGAAGAACATTTAAAATACAATAACGACCACCTAAATCTAGTTGTAAAATTGATTTCTCAGCAATTAACAAAGGATAATTTTTAGTGATTAGGGCAGAAAGAACAAAAGAATCTAACGATAAACAACTTAATGTCAAATCACCTTTCGCAAAAGGTTTTAGGGCACGGAATAATTCGGAATGATGAACATTGAAAGTGATTACATCAGAATTTTCTTTTCCTGTTCTCCAGGTTTTACCGATCACCTCAAGTTCTTCCATCGGGTAAGGGACTAAATTTTCGACTTCAAATGGTAAAACTTCTTGGATGGCTTTTTCGGAAACCAATGGAACTGTAATGTCCCTTACAAATAAATTATGAATTCCTAAATTGAGTAAAAATCGATTTTCCTCTGGGAAAAAACTCTGAATAAATCGGATGATATTGTATTCGAAAGGGTCCCCTTCATTTTCATCTAGTTCCACAACTGGTAAACTTTCAGTCCTGAGGATAACCACCTTTCCTAAAACTTTTTTGAATAAAACACCTTTAAGGAAGGTAGAGCCATAATCGATTGCAAGGTATTGGTCAAATGATAACATAATTAATCTTCAGTATAGTATAACATCTGGTTGTTGGTAAGATCAAATAATCCTGTTACCTTACGAACCACTTTATCCTTTATAATCCCTACCCCTGTAATTTTGTAAACTTCACCCTTGGTTTTGATCCGGCCACCCGATACATCGGTTCCTTCCCCTGCAAGCTCTTTATACAAAGTAAGGTCACCCGTTGTTTTTACTTGGAACTCAGGTTCTGTCTCCAGATCTTTCAATTCTTTAATATAGCCTCCTTTCTGCAACTTGAGTTTCAAAATTTTCATGGCGGCCTGTTTGGTCATAAAATCAGAAAGGGAAATCAGTACAAAATAAGGTGCCGTATTGATATTGATCCGGTCATCATACGAATCTCCCGCAGGCAAATAAGCAGTGATATTATTGGAGAGCACATAGTCTTTATCGGAACGAAGAGCTCTTTCCTCTTCTGTCATAAAGTCTTTTGAATTATTTTTATCGTAATCCTTCGGTTTTAAACTTTCGTACACAACGGAGCGGTCATACCCTTTCACATTTAAAAGTTCAGAAAGGGAATAAAAGGGAGCATTTTTGATCTTTCTTGGAGGGATTAGACGACTGTAATAATACTGTTCCGCACCACCCCCCGTTTCCTGGTGGTTTTCATCAATCCAATCCAGAATCGGAAAAATCATCTCTCTTTTGAGGCCAAACTGGTAGAACAAGCGAGTGACCATTTCAATTGTCCTTTGGTTGGGTTGGTCATCGTAAATTTTAACAAGCGAGTTGATATTGATTTTGCCATCTTCCGGGCTCATCGTGTAATAAATCACACCTCCCCCAAGGGGAATCGGAGGTGGGTCCATGGCAAGTCCAGACTGGTATAAAACCTCTTCTGGGATCTTTTTTAAAGCACCGACAGCTCCCATAAATCCAGCCTTCGCCAACATATGTGCTCGGAAACCATCCGCTTGTGCCCTTGCTACTCGGTATTCTGTGGCAGCATCTTCAAAAAATTTTGAAGCTGTAAATAAGGACGCAGTCCCAATGGCCATCACAAGGAGATAGACCATAAACCCTTTTTTCGCGTTTTTATTTGTAGAGAATAACCGGATGCGCAAGTGATTCATATTTAACAAAGGCACTCCCCACTAATGATATGATTTCAAACCGAATGAGCCTTGGAATTTTTTTTGTGGTACGGGAATTCCAATCATCTACCCATTTGTCTCCACGTTCCGAAAATTTCATTTGGAAACTTTTTACATTCTCAAGTAAAATATGTTCTACTCCGCCTTGCGTAGGAAAGGTATCTACCATTTCGTCTTCTCTCCGAATGAGATAGGACAAACCTTCCATTTTCGGATTGGGCATCTTTCGTAAATAAAAGGAAACTTCCCTGACAGATGCTTGGCCCTCTTCTTCCGAATTGGGATTGGAAGTCGCAAAAACAATCCGATCATTCCTTGCTCCAGTCACTCCTTCTTGTTTTCCCACAAATAAAATTCGTTTTTGGTTATCGATAAAATAGGTACGAGCTAAAGTTCCTCGTATATTTTCCATGGCATACAAAATATCCTTTCGATTGGCTCCTTTTCTCGAAGCTCCTTTTTTGGAAATTTTATTGGCAGTATAAAAAACGGAAAATATCCCAGTAAAAATAACAGCCATGATCATCACAACAATGGAAATCTCTACGAGTGTAAACCCTCTACGTTTTTGATTGTATAAATTCAAACAACGGAATTTCCGCAAAACATTCATTAGTATTTTGCACTCCTGAACGTTTCAACACTATAGGTTTCTTTTTTATTTCCATCCATATAAAATATGGAAACCTTCACTCGGAAAACTTTTAAAACTCCCCCAGTTTCAAAACTTTTTTTCTGACCTCTTTTTTTCATGAGGTCACTAAGACCCACATCTTTATCACCTAACATATCCTTTGGTGCTTTTTTTCGAAGTTCTTCTGCATTGGGACCACCTGCAAGTTTGAGTAAGTCCATTTCCTCTTCTTTAATTTCTGTTTCAAATGTATAACCAGGGAATGCACCAATGGAACCTCGTGATGTATCCGTTTGCATAGTGGTGGATGAATCCACTTGGGCCATTTTAATTTTTGCCAAATGAACCGCATTCGCAAGTAAGACAGCTTTTTTTTGATACGAAATTCCTTCCGCTATCATTGAATAAGTATAGGTCATCACCATTGCTGCCATCGCCATAGCGATTGTGACTTCAAATAGAGTAAATGCTTTACGAGATTGTTTAACGAGGTTGTGTTTTTGCATTGGTATCTACTTGTTCGTCCCGTTCATCCAAACCATAAGACAGTTTTTGGATGGGATTTGAATCAGGTTCTGGGAAAAATTCCATTTTATGGATTTTGATTTTTCCACCATATCGATAAATTTGAATTGTACGTTTGATTTCTGTATCGGAACCAATATATAAAAATAAATCCGTAGTCGTACCTTGCGGGGTAAAAACTATCCGAACCTTACCTTCGTTTCGAGGTTTGCCACCTAAGTCGCGTACGCTGACAATTTTAGAATAAAAAGGGAGAGTTGTTTTTTTTAAAATGGGTTCTTCTTCCAAACCACCTTCCTCTCGTTTCAGTAAAAAAAATTGGTATTCTCTTTTCTCAAAATTATATTCAAAGAGAACTGCTTGGTTTGTCAGTTGGGCTTTATTATAACCAAATTTAAATGATTCTTGTAACTTGACGGAGATGTCCTCAGTAGAGGGGATGATGAGGTTTCGTAAGGAACCACCGACAATCACCATCAGGAGCCCTAATATAGAAATGACAACGACGATCTCGATGAGAGTGAGACCGTCGCGGATTTGTCTTTTCCATTTCGGAAAATGTTTTTTATCGGAATGCGGCTGGATAATCATCAGGAGATAGGATATTGAAGTCTTTGTTCTTTCCGTCTCCACCTTCTTTTTTATCTTCGCCGAGAGTGAGAATTTGAGGCACAGCTCCTTCAAATTTTAATACATAGGGTGTTTTCCATGGGTCTTTTAATACTGCTTTTTCCCGAATGATTGGTTCATAATCGTCACCGATTTTGTCATCGTCTGGCTTTTCGATTAACGCTTGTAAACCTTGTTCTTCCGAAGGGTATTTATCATAAACTTCCAAATAACGTTCCAATGCAGTTTTTAAAACAGCACTGTCATTTTTCAGTTTTAGTTTTTTTTCACCTTCACCGCGGTTACCGATACTTGAGTAAAGAATCGCCATCAGGGAACCTAAAATAAGCATCACCACTGTGATCTCAATTAGAGTGAGTCCCTCACGGATCTTTCTGTTTTTTCCTTTCATTTTCATAAACTCTACATCCCCTGGATTTCTTGAGTTAGTTTGTACATTGGCGTCATAATCGCCGCCATAATGGTAAAAATAATTCCACCCATTACAATGATCATCATGGGTTCTAAGGATTGGGTCAAAGATTTTATTGCTGTATCAACCTCAGATTCATAGATTTCTGAGAGTTTATTCATCATTTCTGGAACTTTATCTGAAGCTTCCCCAGCACTGAGCATCCCGAGAACCATCTGTGGAAGCACTTGTGAGCCTTGTAAGGAATCGGATAATTTTCCACCTTCTTTGATTTTGATGATCGCAGCATCAATTTCTTCTTTAAAAACAGTATGCCCAACCACATCTGATACAATGTTCAGCGAAACAATTAACGGAACTCGATTCAGGAGTAAGATTGATAGGTTTCGTGCAAAATTGGAAACTAAGATTTTGCGGAGTAAAGTTCCTATGACTGGTAAACCCAGTAAAAACCTATCCCAAACTTTCTTCCCGTCTTCCGAACTTTTCCACTTCAAAAATCCAAGAAAACTAAACGAGATCAGACCCAAAATAAAATACCAATAATTGGTTAAGACATAGGATAAAAAAATTACAGCTCGTGTGAGAAGTGGAAGTTTTGCATCAAAGGATGCGAATAATTGTTCAATTTGGGGAATCACAACAACGAGTAAAAAGATAGATACACCAAGCGAAAGAAGCCCCATAATCATCGGATAAATCATAGCCACTTGCACTTTCGATTTTAATTCAGAAGACTTCTCTTCTAGTTCCGCTAACCGATGTAAGGTGTTTTCGTAATTACCAGTCGACTCACCCACAGAAATCAAACTGGGGTATTGGTCAGGAAACACAGTTTTGTGTTTTTTCATCGACTCTGAAAGGCTAGATCCTTCCGTGATATCCGCCCGCATCTCAATCAAAACTTTTTTGAAATAGATATTCTCTACTTGGTCAATGATGGATAACAAACACTTATCAAGAGGAATTCCCGCTCCAATGAGTGTTCCCAGTTGTTTACAAAAAAGTCCCACTTCCTTCCTAGGAATCCGATAAAGCAGTTTGGATAAAAATGGGAATAGTTCTCGTTCTTCTTTTTCGCGGTCTTCTTGGATCGAACGAACATAAAGGCCTTTTGCCTTTAGTTTATTACGTGCTGCTTGTAAATTGACAGCATCAATGATGTTCTTTTCTTCTTTTCCTTTTTTATTAAAGGCAACGTATGTATAGAGTGGCATAAAATTTAGGATACCCGAAGGACTTCTTCCGGAGTGGTAACTCCCTCTATGACCTTATACTTTCCATACTCTTGTAAGGTGGAAAGTCCATTTTTCACCGCAAGTTCTTTGATTCGATTGGAATCTGCACCCTGTAAAATCGCACGTTTGATTTCATCATTCATGGTGAGAAGTTCATAAAGTCCAGTTCGTCCTTTGTATCCTGAATTTAGACAAGAACTACAACCCTTTCCGCGATACAATACACCATTTTTTAGTTCTTTTCTTTGGATTCCAAGACCCGCCAAATCTTTGTCAGTAGGTTTGTACGAAGTTTTACAGTCTTTGCAGATCACACGAACTAACCTTTGTGCCATAAATCCAAGTACGGAACTTGTGATGAGATAAGGTTCAATTCCCATATCGACAAGCCTTGTAACTGCAGAAGATGCATCATTGGTGTGAAGGGTAGAAAAAACCAAGTGTCCTGTAAGCGATGCCTGGATTGCAATCCTTGCTGTTTCTTCATCGCGGATCTCCCCCACCATCACAACATCAGGGTCTTGACGTAAAATTGAACGAAGCCCTGCGGCAAATGTGAGTCCGATTTTATCATTCATTTGCATTTGGGAAATACCATCCATTTGGTATTCCACTGGGTCTTCGCATGTGATGATGTTTCGTTCTTCGGTATTGATTTCAGAAAGTGCGGAATAAAGGGTAGTTGATTTTCCCGATCCAGTAGGACCAGTTACTAAAATAATTCCATACGGTTTATAAATGAGTTCTTTAAATTCTTTTAGGATTTGTGGATTAAATCCCATGGTTTCAATGGAATACTTTTGATCCGTTTTATTCAATATCCTCATTACAATTCGTTCTCCGAATTGGCAAGGAATGATCGAAACCCGCACATCCACATCTTTTCCAGCTAACCTAAGTTTGATCCTACCATCTTGCGGGAGTCTGTTTTCCGCAATGTTTAGGTTCGACATAATTTTAATACGAGTGGAAATCCCTGCCAAATATGACTTAGGTGGATTTAATACTTTTTGCAAAACACCATCCACACGGTATCTGACCACAACAGACTTTTCAAATGGTTCAACGTGGATGTCGGAGGCCCTTTCAGAAACAGCTTGTGACAGAATCACATTTACCATTTTGATGATAGGCGCTTCATTGGATAAATCTAAAGCATCGGATTCAAAAGCATCGGAAAGATCTCCAAAACTTCCATCCATCTCATCCATCATCTCTTTTGCTTCTGCAGTTGTTTTATCAAACTGAGAATGGACGATGCGCATGATTTCGTTTTCTGTGGCGAGAACGAATTGGATTTCGTATCCTTTTAAGAAGGAACGTATATCATCCATGGGATGGAGGTCAGTTGGATCACTTGTAGCAACAAAAACCTTTTTTCCTTTCACAAGGAAGGGAACTATTTTGGAACGTTGTACGAGTTTGAGAGGAATTTTGCTAAAAATTTCATCACTGGCAACAAACTCAAGTTTTTCGTAGAACTCCATTTTGTGGAGTTTTGCGAGTGCCTTTAGAATATCGGTTTCAGAAGCGAGACCTTTTTTTTGGATGATGTGAGTGATGGGAAGATTTGTTTTTTCCTGTTGTTTGGAAATGTCTTCTAAATCCTTAATCGTAAGGATTCCATCTTCTAAAAGAATCTGACCTAAACTTTTTCTCATCTCAGTTTCTTTTCTCGTTCATCCACCATCCTTTCTTGTTCATTTTTCTTTTGGATGGTCATACGATCCGATTTATCTCGATCATCTAAGATGTGTGGTGTTAAAAATACCATCAAATTCGTTTTCCGATTTTGATTGGTCGTTCTGCGAAATAAAGTTCCAAGGAGTGGAATCTCACCTAAAATTGGGATCTTTTGTACTTTTTTCTGTTTGTCATTCGAAAGAAGTCCACCGATCACAATTGTTTGTATATTGTCCACAACGATTGTTGTTTTGATATCACGTTTATTAAAAGTTGGGTTTCCACCAGTTGCTTCTGAAGAAATTCCCGCTACGTTTTTGATTTCTTGGTACAGATCGAGAGTGATTCGATTGTTTTTGTTAATGTGCGGAGTGAATTTTAGTTTAATTCCTGTTGGGCGGTATTCGAAGTTAGCGACTGTAACCGCATTGTCTCCACCAAGACCCGCATTTCTATTTTGGGTACGAACTGGTACGTCTTGACCCACATTGATCTCAGCTTCTTGGTTATCCAAGGTCAATATTTGTGGAGCAGACAAGACGTTAAAATTTTCATTCGTTGAGTTTGCATTCAAAATACCAATGATTTGTTGTCCACCACGTCGAATAAACCCAAGTGAAAATCCAGAAAGTGTGTTAACGTTTGTAGGCCTACCATTTTTATCAATCACACCTCCTTGTGCCGCAAGACCAGTATTAAACTGTCCATATGCAAGTTCTTGGTAACGCCAATCAATACCGAAATCATTTAGGTCTGTGGAACTGAGTTCTACAATAAGCACCTCAAGTAACACCTGTTTTCTTGGGGTATCTAATATTTTTATGATCTTTTTGATTTCTTCCCATTCTTGTGGGGTTGCGGTTACAATGAGAGAGTTTGATTCTTTATGGGCAACCGCTTTGATTTTATCTTGTTTTCCTGGAACTTTAGGCGCTTGCGGGGTTGGTTGAGGTGGGGGTTGTTGTTTTCCATCAGGACCCGCTTCCCCAGGTGGCCCTTGTGTCGGTGCAACAGGAGCATCAGGCATATCCAATTTGACAAGGATGGCAGCTAGTTTTTCTGCTTCATTGTATTCCAATGTATAAATATGGATGTCACCAGCAGAGGAAATCGAACCTGGCCCATCAGCTCGTACATCCAAATTATCAACTAACTTCAGTAACTTGTTAATGTCAGCAGTTGATCCTGAAAAGATTAGAGTATTTTGGTTTTTCGGAATGATGATATCAGTATCAGGACTAGTCACTCGTTTGAGAATGGGTTCAAGTTCGATTGCATTCGAAAACTCTAAGGGAACAATTTGTGTAATCGTTTTATTTAGAGCAACTTCTGATTCTGAAACAGGTTCTTTTCCAATCCTTACAATTTGTGATTTCGCAAGAGCGTCTTTGATTTTCACAACTTTGATCAGATCATTTTCTTCAATGAGACCAAAACCTTGTGTTTCTAAAACAGACTTCATAAACCCATAGGCATCTTCAATTCGCACACGTTTTTGAGAGATGATGGTGATTTTTTTGCCTTTGACAGCATCATCAATTAGGATGTTCTTTTTGATGATGGCACTCATTCCCATAAGGAAGTCTTTGAGTTCTGTATCTCGCCAATCTGCTGTGAAACTTGCTGGTTCTTGAGAAGTTTTTGCTTTTGGTTTCCCTTTCTCTTGTGAGAAATTGGGTGTCACAATTAAATAAAGGCAAATGCATAGTATAACGAATGGGAGACGATTTCTCATTTTAATTCCGAATGATAAATTCATATGTGATAATTTTGCCTTGTCGTTCTAAATCCACTGTAATTTTCGGAGCCTGTTTGATTGAACCCCAAATTTCCAACATTTTCTCTGTTTCGTTGAGTGGCATTCCATTGACTCGTTTGATGATATCACCACCACGCGCGCCAAGTGAATAAAAGACATGGTCTTTTGCCACCTGATAGATTTTGTAACCCTCGATCTTTCCGTCTACCAAATGAGGGCCAAACCTTGCATTTTTGTAAATGGTGTTTGGGTCCTTTAACTTACGATTGACATCTTCTCTGGATAGAACTTTTTGAATGGTTTGGCTCGAAGGTCCCAAATTGGAGACGGCCGCTGCATCTTTTGGCCGGATTCTCTCTTTGGCTTGCGCTGGTGTTTCCCCAATATTGACACGAAGGCTGAGGCCCCCTTTTTTCAGCACCACATAGTGTTGTTCAATGGTTTGGACTTTGTAACCACCAACCATTTCTCCAACACTGTATTCTTCCGAATCGTTGTTTTGTTTTTCCCTGATAGTGACACGTGCAAAGGACCAGTGGCCTGACAAAGTACCCGTGACTAGCATTTGGTCATCATCTCCATTGTCTTGGGCAATTTCGGGATCAAGAGGACTTCCGTCCGCACCCCGTTTTGTGGCATCGTTTGGATCAAACACCTGCCCTCGGATGAGATTCCCAGTGACCATATCTTCATAGGTACTGACAGCTAGGATGACTTCCTGTCTTGTTTGTTTGGGGCGGACTTGGCTTCCCACATTCATTCCAGTTTCTGTGGAAAATAAAAGGAGGAGGACGAGTTTTAATAAATACGCAAGGGAAAACGAAAATAACAAAACCACCGGAATCAATGTTAAAAACTGACTCGTTTGGATTCTTTGAAGGATTAAATTCATGCTCCCCACAAATCGGAGAAAAACTCCGATTACATTCCGGCTACTTCAGATTTGGGAAGTTTTGTGACATGCTTTTCTGTCATGCCAAGAGCTGATTCAGGATTCATAATTTTCCCGTTTCGGAACACTTCAAAATGCAAATGTGCCCCAGTTGCAGTTCCTGTCCTACCGACAAGTGCTACCACTCTGCCCATCTTCACCGTTTCCCCAACCTCAACTAAAATCTGAGAACAATGGGCGTAAACTGTTTTATACCCATTTTTGTGTTGGATGGTCACGGAATTTCCATACCCACCGTTTCGGCCCGTAAATACAACTTCACCATCGGCAGCAGAAAGGACAGGTGCCCCTACTTTTGCAGCAAGGTCAAGACCTGAGTGGTACACTCGGTTGTATTTGTTAAACGGATCCACACGACGCCCAAAACGAGATGTAACTCGGCTTTGTGGTACAGGTAAAATGAAAATCTTTTTTAAAACAACTCTGGAAGAAGAAGCATTTTTGACTTGGACAGGCACTTCTAGTACTTGTCCTACCTTGAGTTGGTCACTAGAAAGGGAATTTGCTTTTTTAAGCTTAGCGACATCGATGGAAAAGGAACGCGCAATTTTTGAGAGATTGTCTTTTTTCTGGACTGTGTATTTTTTCACAACAATCCCTGATTCATGAACCACTGTGTTACTAACAACAGGGGAAACATCAATGTATTTGGGAAGGTCAAGAGAGGCTAGTTCCACTTCTTCTTCTTCCGATGTTTGGTTCACACCAACAGCGAACAATTTGTGAACTTCTGATTCTTGGGATTGGTTACTAAAAATGCGAAATACAGTTCCATCACCAGAAGGAAGGTTTTCATTGATTTCTTGGTGGATTTTTTGGAAAGGATTGGCAGAAACACCTGTTCCTACCATCAAAAACAAAACGAATGTTACCAACCGAAGAAACTTCACAGTTATCCTATCGGGAACTAAACCGAAGATTCTTGAATGAGAAAGAAAGAAAGCTGGAAAATCAAAATAATCGAACAATGAGAGCATCCCAAACCTTTATTTCTTTGTTTTTTTGGCGTTTTGTTCTACGAGTGTGAATTTTTGGTTCACCCACTCTTCCACGTCCGCCAAGTCATATTCTCTTTTTTTCACATCATCATTGATGATGTAGTCTGCTAGTTTTCCCACCGAAGACTCACGTGACTCTTGGATTGGGTATACCTTCAGTTTCAGAAGAGAGGGAGTTGATTCGATGTAGATCTTAACGAAGGTTCCTTTTTTCCAAACTTCCGTTTGGGAAAATTTGATCTCATCACGCAGTGCGTATGTTTTTCCATCATAGAATTCATTGATCTCCCTTAACTTTTCTTTTTTGATCAGCCGTTGTGAACACTGGCTGAACACAAGGACAAGAACGAGGGGAAATACACGAATGATACTACAAACCAAAGCAAACTCTCAGGAAAAGTCACCATGATGCCTTATTTATGAAAAGTCTTTTTTATTTTTTGGACCAAAAGCGATTCATTCTACCTCTTTTTCCTGTGGGCCCCAAACGAGCAGAAGTTGGAAGTTTGTTATACGAATGGAATGGAACAAGAGAAATCCAAGTGGAAGTTGGGATTAGGAGGGGTTTCCCCCATTTTCAAATCTTAGGCAATGTCACACAAGAAACAAAGGAGGCCAGAGACCGCATCCGTTTGGCTATAGAAGCCTCTTCCTTTGAATTTCCTATCGAAACCATCATCATCAATGTGAAACCCACTCACATCCAAAAGAAGAAGATCTCCCTAGATTTGGCAGTTGCGGTTGGAATCTTACAAGCAACAGACCAAATCCCGATTGCAAACCCAGATATTCTCTATTTGGGAAACTTGGGCCTCGATGGTAGCCTTGTGGGTGGGAAAGAACTACTACCTTTTCTTTGGCAAAGAGAAAAAGAAGAGAATAAAATCCTCTGTGTTCCGAATAACGTACGACTCTTTCCCTTACCAGAAGGTGAGTATTATTTCCTTTCCCACTTACAGGAATTAAAATCGATCGGGCAACAAACACCCGAAAAACGAAACCAATCTTTGGAAACGAATGACACACTGCTTTGGGAGGAAGTTCTCTTAAATCCTTATCAGATGAAAGTGTTCCAAGGATTGTTATATGCCATACTCGGTCACCACCATAGCATTTTACTCGGAAGTCCTGGTATTGGCAAAACCATGTTACACAGGTTACTCGAACCCCTACTTCCTCCTCGTTTACCGTCTTTTTCCAAGAACACAGGAAGTTGGACAACAAAAGGTGACTTTGAGATCCCCACAAACAAACCTCCCTTTCGTTCGCCCCATCATTCCACCACTGAAGTGGGTTTAATTGGTGGTGGCCTTCCCTACCAACCTGGCGAAATCACAAAAGCAGAAGGAGGGATTTTGTTTTTAGATGAAGCACTCGAATTTAAGGATCGAATCTTAGAAAGTTTACGGATGCCAATGGAAGATTCTTATTTAGAAATCACGAGGATGAATGAAGTGACAAAAATCAAAACAGATTTCACTCTCCTACTCTCTTCAAATCCATGTCCTTGTGGAAATTACCAAAGCCAAAACCACTGCCATTGTTCCTTACAAAAAATTCGTTTGTACCTTCAAAAAATTAGTGGAGCATTTATTGATCGTATCACTATATTCCAAACACTCTTTGAAACTTCAGATGAACGTAATATACGATTGGAAGAAATTCGATTAAAACAAATCGTAAAAGAAAGAATTATTTTTCAAAAGGAAAAAACCATTCCCTCCGAAGAACCAGTCTCTATAATGAAACTATTGGAATTGGGTAAAGATACAAAACATCTATCCTTACGAAAGAAAAAACAAATTGTTTCTCTCGCAAGGACAATTGCAGATTGGAACCTCTCCCCTAGAACAAAGGAAGTACATATTCAAGAGGCTTTGGATTATACTTTGGGATACCAGTGGATTTATAGCCTAGGTTGATTACTTGGAAATAAAATGTGATATTTCCATTGCAATCTTATTGATTGCATAATCCATATAGGCAGGATCATCGATTTTTTTCTTATAGGTATCAAATTTTTTTTGGATGGTAGATGCCATTCCCCTTTTGCGAAGGAGTACTGGATCTGGTCCAAATTCATCGGTTTCTGCTAAATTCCCAAATACACTAAATTGACTCATGTGGTTACTTCCTTGTAACAATCAAACTCTCATCCTTGAGAGCGTTTCCCTTGTGGGATACAAAACCAATCGGTTCGGTACAAAATTCCCTTGATGAAGTATTTAGAAGATTGACGAATAAAAACGCACTTCCTTTTTTTCGGTGATATGGAGCAAATTAAAGCTAGGTGTTAGGTGGTAAAAGGCAGGAATTTCCTGTAATAAATGGAAATACACCTTCCGCATTCGATCACGTTTTGTCTCATGGAGGCATTCCTTTGGATGAAACCCATTTTTTTCATTCCAAGTTTTGACTTCCGAACAATGAAGGATTTCGTTCTTTAGACTAATTATGTCAATTTCACCAATCCGTTTTCGGTAGTTTTGGAATAGAATCGTATGGCCTAGGGATTCTAAAAACTCGCAAGCACACTTTTCCCCGAGTTTTCCAATCGTCGTCTTATTCAAATTAAAAACTTTTTCATCAGTATCTCCTTTTCTAGAAAAAGAAAACATGATCGTATTACCAATCTCTAGTAAATTTGAGAGAATGGAATGGCTTGTTGGATGTACAAATTTAAATCTTTCATTAAATCTACAAATTCCAGATGTTTTAGCCGTTTGCCATCTGCATCTTTTGTGACACGGATAACAGGCCTTAGTGGTTTGTCTTTATTGGATTCAATCACCATACCCATTCTGAGGTCAGAAAGTACAACTCCGGACCCCACTGGGAACATAGAAAGTTTATTTAAAAAGAGCCTTACCATTTTTAAATCAAAACGGTTCACGTTTTCACTGATCATGATCTTCATCGCTTCATAAGGAAGGATGGCGGCACGGTAAGGCCTTGGGTGGATCATAGCTGCAAATTGGTCGGCAATCATAAATACTTTTGTGAGTTCTTCAATTTGATTGGCAAGGATTCGTTGTGGGTATCCTGATCCATCCACTGCTTCATGGTGTTGCAAAGCAACAATCGCAAGTGAGTTTTTTAATTTTAACCTTTGGGTGAGAATTTGATAACCAGTCACCGGGTGGCGTTTGATGGTCTTTAAATCCAGTTCCGTAAGATTGCCTTTTTTTTCAGAAACTTCTTCAGGGACAGTGACCATTCCGATGTCAGCAAAAAGAGAAGCAAGGGCTAAATCAATGAGTTTGGGTCTTGAGAACTCTAAGAAGTTTCCCAACATCACAGAAAAAAAGGTCGCATAACAAATGTGAGTGTAAAGGTAATACCCTGCGTGGGAATGAGACAAAAGTAAAATGGGAATCTGTGCGTTAGTTTTTGTATGATCGGCAATTCGTTCCGCTATTTCTCTGAACTCTCGTATTTCCGTATAACGTCCTTCCGATGCTGATTTATATGTTTTTTGAACTAAGTCAAAACAATCTTTGAATACTGCATTAAATTCAACTTTGGATGAATTGGCCTTTTCTAGAAGGTATTTGTACCGAGTGGAGTTTTCATCATCTTGGTAAAAAGGAAGGTTGGTATCAAAATAACCAGGCCCACTGGTAGCAGAGGATTTGTCATTTAGATCCGCTGTGACTTTTTCTCCATCGGTCAGGATAAACGTGATTCCAAATTGCACGAGACGGTCTAAGTCTTGTTGAGTAATAGGTTGGTCGGCTCCAACAAATACAGTATCCTTATCCAGGTAAAGAGACTTAGTAAACTTAGAACCAGCTTCTAAGTCACGTATGGATATTTTCCGCATAATTGCGTAAATCTTAGTAGGAAGCGTAGAAACATCAATTGTTTTTCTTTTCTCTTTCTAAAACCAGGATTCGAAAGACAGCTGCGACCACTTCATACAATTCTCTTGGAATTTCTTTCCCATTGGGGAGATGTTCTAGTGTACTTACCATCACTTCATCCCTCACAATGAAGACACCTGCCTCTTCTGCAATGCGAACTAAATGATTTGCCAAATTCCCTTCTGCTTTGGCGACAACTTTTGGCGCAATCTGTTCTTTGGGGTTGTAAGCAAGGGCTACCATTTTCCTTTTCATCTATAATCCCCGTTATAGGAAGATTGGTTCCATTCCTCAAAATTGATACTTCCAATTTGAGGGAAGTCCCGTAGTAAATCCTGTAACTTCTGTTTGAGGTCTCGTGAAACCGAATGAGTTTCTTCCTTTTCCTTTCCATGACCCACGAACTCGATATTCACAGGATTTTGGTTTTCTGGTTCATAATAAAAAAGAATGCCCAATGGACCAAACCCCAAAGCCTTCCAAAATACATAGAGCGTGAATCCTTTTTCATTTGGTTCCACGACCATCTCTAGGTTCTCTTTTTTTTCACGTTTATGAACGGATAGAAAATCTGTTCCCTTCGATTCTCCGAGGAAAAAATTCCAAATGCCTTTTAGGGAAGTAGGTTCACTGGTCCTGGAATCGTTTCCGCTATATTTTGTAAAACTTTCCCAACGCGATAATTCCTTGGCCTTGCCATTTGTAAAATGATGGGAAACAGTAAGTTTCTCCTTTGGTAAGGGTTTTTCGTTTCCAAGAATCTTCTCTAGGGAAAGATTCCCTGTTTGTTTTTGGATTTGGTTGTTTGGCTTTTTGACCAAACTTCGGTTTGTCTCTGATTCTTGTGGGACCTGTTTTCCGATCGAACGGAGGAGTTGGAAAAGGGTATTACCAGAAACATTAAGTGGGGAAAAGAGAGGGCTCACTTCCTTCCCTTCGGAGAAAATCACAAAAACTCAACCGATGGATGGGAGAAATTCCAAGTTTCCGAAGTGCGTCCCTGTGTTCTTCCGTACCATACCCTTTGTGTTTGGCAAAACCATACCCAGGATATTTCCGATCCATCTTTTCCATATATTCATCTCGGAAGGTTTTCGCAAGGATTGAAGCCGCAGAAATCGATGGTATTAAATCATCTCCCTTAGGAATTGATAGGTAACCTTCGATGGGGTTCGTGATTTTGAGTTTGTAGTTTCCGTCCAAAAAGAGAAAGGGTTTCTTTTCGAAAGTCGAAACGGGATCTAAACCTTTATTTTGGGAATTGGGGATCAGATTCCCAATTTGTTTGGTTCGTCCCATTGCGGACGAACCTTTCGGTAAGGCACGGTTTATCCCATAAAAGATAGCTTGGTTGATATTGAACTTGTCGATGTATTTAGAGCTAACAAAGGATACATGCCAATATTCGACGTGTTTTAAAATCTCCTTCCGGAGTTCGAGTCGTTTGGGTTCCGGGATTTTTTTAGAGTCGCGGAGGCCTTTTAAAATTTCACCCGACTGGATTTGTTTTAAAGTTTGGATGCCAAAGGATACACAACCGATGGAAACAGGTCCTGCAAGTGTGCCACGCCCCGCTTCATCAAAGGAAAAGCTGTTACAATCAGGGATTTGGAATTCAGGAAAAAACGGCCGTTTGATGGCCGTTAGATCGAAAGAAATTATGCGCTAGGTGCTTCTGCTGTGGCTGCTTTCGCTGCCTTAGAAGCTTCGTCCTGTCTCTTTTTATCTTTGGCAACAATTGCTTGTCCGCCTTTTCTTTCTTTGATACGTCCTGCTTTTCCTTTTTTATCTCGAAGATAAAAGAGTTTTGCACGACGAACAGATCCTTTCCGAACGAGTTCAATTTTTGCAATCCTTGGGCTATGGAGTGGGAAAATACGTTCCACACCGATATCGTAAGAAACACGTCTTACAGTGAAAGTTTTGCTTTGTGATTTGTTCGCAATAGAGATCACAACACCTTCGTAAACCTGAACACGTTCTTTTCCAGATTCAACGATTTTGTAGTGAACTTTTACAGTATCACCAATTTCGAAATTAAGTTCGTTCTTTGCTTCGCCTGCGAGTGCTGTTTCTAGAATCTGATTCATGGCTTCCTCTAAGAATGATTTCTTGTTTTGCGGTTTTTTTGCCGCCATTTCCGGATCTCTTCATGATGTCCACCGAGGAGCACGTCAGGAACAGTCCAACCCATAAAATCATAGGGTTTTGTATACTGGGGGTATTCTAATTCTTCCGTTTCGTTGTGCGATTCTTCGAGAAGGCTTTCTTCCTTCCCTAAAAACCCCGGTACAAACCGAGACAGGCAATCTGCCACAACGAGAGCAGCTAAATCCCCCGATGAAATAACATAGTTTCCAATGGCCACTTCCCTGTCAATTAAATGCTCCGTGACACGATGATCGACCCCTTCATAATAACCCGAAATCAAGGTAAAGGTATCAGAAGATTCAAAAATTTCACGGGCAAGGGTTTGGTTGAAAAGTTCGCCTGAGGGACTGAGTAAAATGACCTTACCTTTCTTTTCCCCAAGGGATTCCAGGGCACGGTATATGGGTCCCACCTGTAATAACATGCCTGGACCACCACCGTAAATGGTATCATCTACCTTTTGGTGTTTGTTGTCGGCAAAGTCTCGCAAGTGGACCGTGCTTATTTCCACAACCCCTTGTTTTACCGCTTTTCCAGGAATTCCAGTATCAAAATAAGATGTGATCTTTTCAGGGAAAAGGGTGATGAAATTAAACCTCAAACCACTGCTCCCATTGGATTATCTCAAGTGTTTTCCCTTCTAAATTCCAATCACCCACAAAACGATTGAGAAAGGGAACAAGGATGGTTTCCCCTTCGCCAGAAGTGGGTTTACATTCTAAGATAGGGTGTGCTGGGTTATCGATGACGTCAGTGACTTTGTAACCAAGTGGTGTTTTGGTTTCTTTGGAAATGGTTTCGAGACCAATTAAGTCTTCTGTATAAATTTCTCCATCGTTTGGTTTCGGAAGGTCTTCCTTTTTCCAAAGCAAGGAAAACCCACGATACTTCACAACTGTCTCGGGAGTGTCATACCCTTTGATCTTTACGAGATAATGATTTCCATTGGATTTGATTGATTCAATATCAATCGTTGCGGTTTTGCCAAGTGGATCTTGGACAGTGCAACTGGTAGGAGCTTTCAAGGATCTCAGTGTTTCCCCTTCTGTGAAAACTTTGATGAACCCTTTGATTCCATGTGAGGATCCAAAGACCCCCACTTTCACTAAACTTGGTTTAGTCGACAATTTCTAAAGTATAGTTTTTGCCTTGTTTGGTTCCCGCGGCTTGTAAGACCGTACGAAGAGATTTTGCAATCCTTCCGTTTTTTCCGATCACCTTCCCGAGGTCTTTTGGAGCCACCCGAAGTTCGATCACAGTTTCTTCCTCTCCGGGTACTTGGTTGACAGCTACCTGGTCTGGTTGGTCAACGAGAGATGTCACGATATAACGAACTAAGGAATCCATAAACAGACTAACCTTTGAATTTTGACCAAACGTCGTCTTTTTTCAAAAGAGCGAGTACAGTCTCAGTTGGTTGTGCGCCTTTTTTTAACCAAGAAAGAGTTTTTTCTTCGTTGAAAGTAGCTTTTTTAACAGCAGAAGCAGTTGGATGAAAGTGTCCGATCGCTTCGATGAACTTTCCATCTCGTGGAGCGCGAATGTCTGCTGCAACAATGCGATAGTGCGGGTCTGCTTTTGTTCCCGTTCTTTGTAATCTTAATTTAACCAAGGAAAAATACCCCTTTTCTAGCGAGTTTTTTAAATAGGGACGTTCTGTCAAGAGCGAGTTCTAGCACTTGCAGCAAGTTCCTTTAATTTTTTACCTTGAGCGTTAGGATCTCCCGTTTTGTAGAGCCCAGAGCCCACAACAGTGATGTCAACACCCAGTTTTGCGAGTTCTTCCATATTGGATTCGTTCACTCCCCCATCCACTTCCAGTTCGATATTGTATGGTTTTGTGAGTTTGCGAACCGCGGCGATTTTTTCAAAACCCGATTTCACAAAGGATTGCCCATAAAAACCAGGGTCCACTGTCATGAGAAGTACCAGGTCCAAATACGGTAAAATTTGTGAGATGGATTCAGGAGGAGTTTGTGGGTTTAAGGAAACACCCACTTTGATCCCTTGTTTTTTGATCTCTTCTGCAAGACGAACCGAGAAATTGGTCGTTTCAATATGGAAAGTAATGCAGTAAGGCTTCAGATCAAAGTATTTTGGAACATGGAGTTCAGGGTTACTCACCATGAGGTGAACATCCAGAGGGATGTCTGTGTGTGATTTGACTTCCTTTGTGAAAGCTTCCCCAAAGGAGATTTGTGGTACAAAATTCCCATCCATCACATCAATATGGATGAGATCAATATTCTCTTGTTTATATGTAGGTAGTTCCGAAGAAAGGCCAGTGAGTTTTGCGGCAAGAATGGATGCTGATATTTTCATCTTAGTATTGTCCTTTTAATTTCCAAACTTTGGCAACACCCGTTTCTTTTCCCAAAAGAGTGACTTTGGTATTGGCGAAACGATGGACAACCAAACGTACCATTTCATCTTCTTTTAGGCTTTGGCTTGTTAGAATTTCTTTTTCGATTTCTACGCCTTCACCAGGTTTGGTATAACTCACCTTAGCCGAATATACATCATCATCATCGATTTCGTATTCTAAAAATTCATAATCTTGGACAAGAGAAGTAGAAGGTTTGAGATAAAATGCTCCAATTTCAGCACCCGTTGGTTTTAATTCAAAGGAAGAAACAAGTCCATGCCCTTCACGAAACTCTGGTTTTGTGGCTTCTTTGATGCGGTAGGGAATTTTTTTCCTTTGTAGATAATCCACAGCAAAAGGCACGGGAATTCCAACTAACTTGGATTCATCGGAGCCGTCTTTTAAAGTTTGGCTCGTTTTTTTATCTGGATTTGTTTCTGTCACAAGGAGGTAAATTTTTTCACCTGAATGTGTTTCTTTTCCTGGTGCAGGGATTTGGTCAATGATGGTGTCAGCCGGTTCATCTCCCACTGCAGGAACATAAGTGATCCCACCAATTTGTAAGGGAACATAGACTTCACCAGATAATACTTTTTCCAAAATGGCCTTGGCACGTTTGAGATCTTGTCCTTTGACATCGGGGATAGTCACTCGGTCAAACCCAATGTTGACGGTAAGGTACAATTTGGATCCAGCCTCTACTTCTTTTCCCGCATCAATGGACTGGCTTAGAATGATCCCATCTGTTTTTTCAGGGATCCGTTCCGATTCCAATCGCACCTTGAGTTGCAAACGTTGGAGTTCGTTATGCACTTCAATGTAGTTTTTCCCAATCACATAAGGCATCATTACCTTTTGTTCTTCTTTGGTACGAACCACGACAACGAGGAAGGCAGCGACAAAAAATACTAAAAGTCCTAAGGAAACAAATAGAACATAACCACTGTAAGGTAAAATTTTAAGAAACTTTTCTTTCACGTAAATGATTCTCCGGCTAAAACCCGTGCCCCATTAAAAAATTCAAAACCTTTCATGGGTTTTTTCCCTTCGGGTTGTAAGGTATCTATACCAAGCAGGTTTCCGTCTCCACAGAGACAGAAAAGCCTTTTTTTCTGGTAGAGAAAAAAGGAACCCGGTTTTGCACCTTCTGGGATCGGGACCTCTTCTGCATTTTTGTCTAGCAAATCAGAGGAGACAAGGATGAGCTTTTTTTCCCGGAATTGAGTGGTTGCGAGTGGGTCTGGGTACAGAGCTCGGATTTGGTTGTGGATTTCCTTTGCCGATTTTTCCCAGAGAACTGGTCTATGGTTTGCCGTGATCTTTTGGCAATGTGTGGCTTCATTTGCATTCTGCGGGGATCCTTTCCAGCGGTCGCCAGTGGATTCCAAAGTTTTTAAGAGATGGATAATCGCTTCTCCCCCTAATGATGTGATCTTTTGCAAGAGAGATCCTGTTGTCTCTTCCTTTGGAATCTTCCAAGACTTTTGGGAAATGATATCGCCCGAATCAACTTCTTTTGCAAGGTATTGGATGGTAAACCCAGTGACTTCTTCTCCATGGAGGAGAGCACTTTGTACTGGAGAAGCACCTCTGTATTTGGGAAGGAGACTTCCATGTAAATTGATACTGCCCCATTTAGGATCCATAAACACTATTTCAGGCACGATCGAACCATAGGCATACACCACATGTACAGGTGACTTGTAGGAGAGAATTTGTGTTTGTGCTCCCTCATCGGTGCGAAGGCGCATCGATTGGATGATGGGAATTCCTCTTTCCTCGGCGAGGGTTTTTACAGGAGTGGGTGTGATGATTTGTTTTCGACCCACAGGTTTGTCCACATTGGTCACTACAAAATCCACATGGATCCCGGCATCAAGGATCATACGTAATAATTCTTTAGAATGTTCCGGGGAACCAAAATACCCAATTGAAAGTTTCATAACGATTCCTTATACAAGTTCCAAAGGATCTAAGTCATATTCAATATAACATTTAGAATCCACTTTGAAGTTTTGTTTTGTTTCTTTTAATAAAGTACGAAGTGCTAAAATCGATTTGCTTTTTAGCAAAATATGATAACGGAAGTTATTATCAATTTTATAAAATGGACATTGGCTTGGTCCTAACATGATAATGGAATCATCTTTTTTATCTTTGATGAGTTCGCTATAAAACACTGATTGTTTGTTTGCTACCTCTTCGTATTTAGAACGAAAGACTAGTCTTGCAAGCCTGGCAAAAGGTGGGTAAAACAAATCTTTTCTAAATTGTAATTCCCATTCAAAAAAAGCAGGATAATTTTGTTCCTTTGCCATTTTGAGTACAGGGTGTTCGGGATCGTTCGATTGGATGATCACCTCTCCTGGTTTTTCCCCTCGTCCGGCACGACCAGCCACCTGTGAGACAAGAGCATACGTTCTTTCGCTACTACGAAAATCCGGGACACCTAACCCATGATTGGCGTTCAGAATTCCAACCAAGGTCACATTGGCATAATCTAAACCTTTGGCGATCATTTGGGTTCCTGTCAAAATATCCAGTTCCCCTTCCCCTAATTTTTCTAATACGGATCTTGTTACATCTTTGTTTTTGGAACTGTCCTGATCAAGGCGTTCAATCCTTGCTTGTGGGAACAAAGAAAGTAAGTATTCTTCTAATTTCTGTGTCCCAGCTCCAAAAAGTTCCAAATCTTCACCCATCATTTGTTTTAAATTGCGAAAACTAGATTTATACCCACATAAATGGCAACGTACAGTTTGGTCGGAATGGAAACATAAAGTTGCTGTACACTTGGGACAATGTACAAACTCTTTTGTATTAGGTGAAAATATAAATGGATTATAACCACGCCTATTCAGAAGTAAGATGATTTGTTCTTTTTTTTTCAGGCGGTCAGCGATTTTAAATTGTAAATCGCCTACAATGAGATTTTTGTCCTCATGTTTTTCTGCCATTTCTACCTGTGGTAATTTTGCCAAAGGATTGGCTCGTTTTTCCAATTTCGAAAATCCAATTTGCCCTGATTTAGCCAGGTAATACAGTTCGACACTTGGTGTTGCCGAACCGAGTAAAAGTTTGCCTCCTGATTTTTGGATTCTTTGTAATGCGACTTGGCGGGCATGGTATCGGGGAGATCCGTTTTCTTTATAAGACCCATCATGTTCCTCATCCATGATGACAAGCCTTAGGTCAGAAACAGGGGCAAAAATGGCTGATCTTGTACCAATACAAATTCGTTTTTTCCCTTCCTTTAAATCCAAATAATTTTGAAATTTTTCTGAGATCCGTAAGTGAGAATGTAAAACTGCAACTTGACCAGGAAAAATGGTTTCGATCCTAGATATGGTGGGATAGGTAAGTGAAATTTCAGGTACTAGGAAAATGACAGTCCCTTTTGGTTCTTTCAAAATCTCCAACATCAAATGAAGGTATATTTCTGTTTTTCCACTCCCCGTAATTCCATATAACAAATGTGTGTTGGAAGAATTATTTTTTTTGATCTCTTGGAATGCTATTTTTTGTGGGTCATTTAACGGATGTAAAAGATCAGATTGGATGATTAATTCTTTTCCTTTTTCAGTTTTCCGTTTTTTACCCTTCGGAACCATTAGAAATAATGCTTCTCCAAGCGAAGAAAGGTAATGGTCAGCCATCCAAGTGGCTAAATCTAATTGTTCGTTTGTAAGAACGGGTTCTGTATCAATTTGTTTGAGAATGGTTAATGTTTCGTAATTTGGTTCGTTCCCATGGAGTTCAATGATAACTCCATCCCATTCCATTCCATTGAGTGGAACAAGGACTCTCATCCCTGGTTTTAAACCAGTCATCTCATTTGGGACTAAGTAAGTGAGGGTTTTACTTTCCCAAGATAAATTAAGAGCAATTTCCGCATATTGGATCATTTTATAGATAAGGTTTTAAAATCGATAAATGGGAAACAAAACTATCTTCTAAGTCTTGTTTTTCTTTACCATACTGGAAAAGATTGGTTTCGGAATCTGCTTTTTTTGCCTTTTCTCCGAGGAAAACAAGTGCTTCTGGTGACCTAGTTGTGAGTAATGGAATTTTCAATCCACCTAACTCCCATTCCATTACTTTTCCTAATTGTTCCTTAGCTTTTTCCGCACCAAAGAGTAACCTAGCAGAAGATCCTAAGATCACGATTGCTTTGATTCCAAATTCCTCTACAGTTTCCTTTACATGAAACTTACAGTTTTCCAACCGAGTGTTCCAATCCGAATCTTTTGAATCCGTATGAGAAAAAGTACAAGCAGGATACTCTTCATAATAAAACTCCTCATAAGAAAATCCAAACACTTTTTTTACAACCCCATCCCAACTGATTTCAGTTAGTTTGTCTTTGAATATCTGATTGGGTCTTGTTTTTGTGAATGGTTTTTCTTTTGCTGTGGTAGCACCAGAATAATGTAACACCAAAATTGGTTTACGACCTTTGTGTAAAAACTGCCTAACTCCGCTTAGTTTTCCTTGGCATAATGTACAAGAGAAATTGACAAGATCTCTATTTTTCCTTTGGCTTTCTTTCTGTTGTTTTTTCTGTTTTTCTAATGTTTCGGGAACCTTTGATTTCCAAGGAAATACAAAATCACTAGGATCTTTTTCATTTTGGAAACGAAAAACGGAAACAGATTGGTTTTGAATCAGGAATTTTGTTTCTTTTAAGATATCGGAGAATGTTTCTAAAATTGTTTTTTGGTTCATATTATCCCTCTATCAATTGTTCCACGGAAATATTGAGGGAACGTAATTTTCTGTATAAATGTGTTCGTTCGATCCCAAGTGCTTTTGAAGTGCGGGTCACATTCCCTTCACAAATTTGTAAGGTTTTGATGATGTATTGGCGCTCAAATTCTTCTTTTGCATGTTTTAAGTCTCCCCTTGCCACCATTTCATTTGCTTTTTTGAATCCGTGTAGTGCCTCTTTTACATCTTTTGCACGGATTGTATCACCTGGAACGAGGATACTCAAACGTTCAATGATATTGGCAAGTTCCCTGACATTCCCTGGCCAAAAGTGGGAGGAAAGAGCATCGAGACCTTCTCGATCAATGGTTTTAGCGGATAAATTGTTTTTTGATATCGATTTTTTTAAATAAAATTCTGCAAGCAGAGGAATATCTTGGTTTCTTTCGCGTAACGGAGGTAATTCGATCGGAATTACATTGAGTGCATAATACAAATCTTCACGAAATTTTCCTTCTCGGATTGCTTCTTCTACATTTGCATTGGAAGCAGCTATAATCCGAACATCGACAGGGATTGTGTCCTTACCCCCCACTCTTTCCAATTTTTGGTCGAGAATTACTTTTAAAACCTTCGATTGCAAAGATAAACTCAAATCACAAACTTCATCTAAAAAGAGTGTTCCAAGTTGGGCAAGTTCCCATTTCCCAATCTTTATTTCGTTTGGTTCCACTAACAAATTCTCAAATCCAAATAACTCCTGTTCAATTATTTCTTCTGGTAAAGAAGCACAATTAAATTCAATGTAAGGCTCATTTTTGCGTTTTGAGTTTTGATGGATTGACCTGGCAGTTAATTCCTTTCCTGTTCCATTTTCACCAAAAAGAAAAACCCTGGCATTGGTTTCTGCTGCTTGGAAAACAGAAAATTTAACACGAGTGATGGAAGGTGATTCACCTAAAATTTGATCTACCTCGAGTTGAAAATCTGGCAGTTCAGAATCTTTTGTTTTTTCAATCGATGTTTCGATCGTTTGTATCACCTTTTCAATCGACAATGGTTTCTCTAAAAAATCAATTGCACCTTTTTTTGTAGCATTCACGGCAAGTTCAATCGTTCCATGACCGGAAATCATCACTACAGGAAGACTTGGATAAAGTTTTTTACATTCGTCTAAAATCAATAAACCATCTTCTTTTCCAACCCAAACATCCAATAACAATAAGGAAGGTCTTTCTTTTGATAAAGCTTTCATTAACGTTTTGCCATTTGAAAAATCTTCAACAAGATAATCTTCGTCTTCTAAAATGACTCGTAATGTTTTACGAATTTCTTTTTCATCATCTAAGATATAAATCAATTTCTGCATTAGGATAGTTCCAAGGGAAGTTCGATTCGAAATTTACATCCACCTAACTTTGAGTTTTCAACTGAGATATGACCATGGTGATCAATTATTGTTTTTTGGACAATGGTCAGACCAATGCCAGATCCATGTTTTTCTTTTGTTGAAAAATAGGGTTCAAATATTTTTTCCCTCCATTCTTCCTTGAGACCAGGACCAGAATCATCAATCTCAACGATGACACTCTTTCTCAGTGCTTTTTTTTGAAGTTTTGACATGACCCGAATTTTTTTACGTTTTGTTTCCAAAATGTCCATCTCTTCTTTTGGATTGTCATGCGACAAAATTGCTTCCACTGCATTTTTGATAAGATTATTGATTACACCAAGAAACAATCGTTTATCGAGGAATAATTCGGGTAAATTTTCTGCTAATTTTAGTTCAAATTCAATATCAGAGGTATCTCGAAAAAGTGCCACTGCTTCTTCTAAGATAGGATTGATGTGTTGGTTGATGAGAACAGGAACAGGCATCCTTGCAAATTCGCTAAACTCCTTCACCAAATGTTCCAGAACACGAACTTGGCCAATGATGGTTTCCGTTGCATCAAAGATCACTGATTCCAAATTTTCTTTTTTTGGATTTTGGAATTTTCGCTGGATCCTTTGTGCCGAGAGTTGGATGGGTGTGAGTGGGTTTTTGATTTCGTGTGCCATCCGTTGTGCCACTTCCTTCCAAGCGGCAATCCTTTGTGTATGCATGAGTTCATCGGATTTTGCCTTTAAGTCACTTACCATTTGATTGAAACTATCAATCAAAATGCCCATTTCACCTTCTTCTGTTTTTTCTAATCTAACATCAGATTCACCAAGAGAAACTTTTTTTGTAGCATTTGCCAAATCGATAATTGGTTTGGAAATTCGCCTTGCAAACAAAAAGGAAAACAATATTGCAATTAAAAACATAGAGAACGAAAAACTAGCAATCGTTATACGAACACTAAAGGGAATTTTTTCTTTCCACAAACTTACTTTTTCATATGTAGAAGTTGCATTGATGATATTTAATACATCTGACTCCATTCCTTTATGGATTCGTTCTGCAATGATGACAGTTCGGTCATTCTCTAAATCAAATTTTGCAACTAAATAGGATTTTTCTGGATCATAATAACGACTTAAGTAGATTCCGCTTTTGTTGGATTCTAAATACTCCAAAGCAGAAAATTGGCGGAATAAATTTTTTGATTCAAATTGAATTTTATTTTTTTCACGGTAACCCAAATAATATTCATTTTTTTCAATCAGTCCATCTTTGATACCGTTCTGAAAAATCATAAAACCATCAGATTTTTCACGGAGAAGTCCAGAACGGAACTTAGAGACTAGTTCCAAAAAGGAATTTTGATTTTCTCTCTCTACCTGGTGGACAAGTAAATTTGCGGAACGTAATGCATTCGATATATCGACTCGATAAAAACCTTCAATGAGTCTTCCGGTTAGATTCGATGACAAAATAAAAATAGGTAAAGAAGGAACAAGTGCTACAAATAGAAACGCGAGTGTGAGTCGATAGCGAATGGAACTTCGAATTTTACCAGTTTCACGATTTCTACGATTCCTATAGATATAACTCAATATCAAAGAAAGAATAAAAAACGGAATGAGAATGAAGACGTAAGTATCTAATTTGGAATAAAAAGATATATCTTCTTCTTCCCTGAAGAATACAAGTTCGGAAAAACCAACGGAGATGGCTAACGTCAAAAAAAAGATAAAAATATCGCGTAAATAATAACGATTTTCGTCAGAAAGAGATGGCAAGAAACGAGAGAATTTACTTGGCATTTGTTTCAAAATTTTGAGTCACAAGAGTTTCTAAAGCTTGTAATGCCTCCTCCTCCTTGTTTCCATCTGCTTTTACGGAAAACACTGTACCTGGTCCTAAAGCAAGCATCATAAGACCCATAATCGATTTCCCATTCACTTCGATGTCATCCTTCATGACAAAAATTTCACAGGGGAAACTGGCAGCTACCTTTACAAATAAAGATGCTGGTCTTGCATGGAGTCCTGTACTATCGTCTCTAATCTTTAATTGGATTTGTTTCAATGGTGCTCTGCTGGATATAGGTATTGAGTTTATTGGAAAATTCCTTTGCGCTATTTTTTCCCATCTTACGTAATCTTTGGTTCATGGCGGCTGTTTCTACGATGATAGGAATATTTCGCCCTGGTTTGACCGGGATTTCGATATAAGGAACTGATACTCCGAGTATTTCTTCCATACTTTGTTCAATTCCTGTTCTTTCGTAATCTCCTGAAGTTTGTTCTTCCCATTCTTTTAAATTGATGATGAGTTCTATGAGTTTATGATCCCTAACAGATCCAACACCAAACAGATCTTTGATGTTAAGAATCCCTAATCCTCTAATTTCCATATGGTGGCGGAGTAAATCAGAACACGATCCAATCAAATAACTTTCACTCAGACGTCGGATCTCAACCATATCATCAGCAACCAAACGATGGCCTCTTTCAATGAGTTCTAGAGCAGTTTCACTTTTACCTACACCCGAACGACCTGTGAGTAAGGTTCCAATCCCAAACACTTCAATGAGTACTCCATGGCGCATAGTCCTTGGTGCGAGGGCTCGGTCCAAAATCTGTGAAATCAATGTAATGAAACGATGGGTGGCAATTTCCGTTTTGAATAAGGGAATTCCTTTTTCTTTGGCTCTTTCCACAAATGGAATTTGTGGTTCATTCCCATGTGTATAGATGATACAATTGAGATGGAATTCAAAAAACTTATCAGTGATTTCGTTTAGTTTCTCTTGTGACAAAGAATTGAGATACGCCCATTCTCCTTTGCCTAGAATTTGGATTCTGTCATTGGCAAAAAAATCAAAAAAACCTGTAAGGGAAAGACCAGGTCGATTGATTTCAGCACTATTAATTCGATTCGAAAGTCCAACCTCACCAGTAATCAGCACAAGTTGTAAGTCTTCATGGTCTCGAAGAATGGTTTCCACTGTAATTCCTGGAACTGGCATCGTTTACCCCTTGAGTGAACTGATTCGCTTTCTTTCGTTGGATGGAAGGATGCGTAAGACCTTACGGTATTTTGCCACAGTCCTACGTGCAATTTCAATACCTTTTTTCTCCATCAATTCCACGATGTCTTGGTCGGAAAGAGGATTGTTTTCATCTTCTTCTTTGACCAAATTTCGAATAATTTCATGTATTTTTTTAGAACTTTCTTTTCCACCTTCCGCTGATTTTACACCAGAGGAAAAAAACCACTTCAATTCAAAAATTCCCCAAGTGGTTTGGATGTATTTATTGGTGGTGATACGAGAGATTGTAGACTCATGTAAGTTCAGTTTTTCAGCAACTTCTTTGAGTGTGAGAGGTTTGATAAATCCAATCCCTCCTCTAAAAAAATCAACTTGGAAATCGATGATACAACTGACAACTCTTTGTAAGGTTTGCCTTCTCTGTTGGATGGACCTGATGAGCCACTGAGCGGAACTATACTTTGTCTGAAAGTACTCCTTCTCTTTTGGAGGGAGTTTATGGTTTAATAATTCTTTGTATTCTTCTTGGATTGTGAGTTTTGGTAACCATTCATCATTGATAAAAATATTAAATTCGTTTCCCACTTGTTTCACTACAACATCGGCAACAACATAATCAATTTTTCTACCTTGGTAGGTTGTAGCAGGGTATGGTTCTAATTTTTTTATCAACCTCGCTAAACTAAGAATTTCTTCTTCTGTGATTTTTAAATTTTTTGCAATTTTTTTATAATCAACCTTTTCTAAATCCGAAAGAAATTCCCCTATCAGTTGGTGCAAAACGATGTTGTCAGGAAACAAAATCCTTCCTTGAATGAGAAGGGTTTCTTGCATATCTTTGGCTCCAATTCCGATTGGATCCAACTCATTGATCACTTGCAAAACCCTACGAACTTTGGCCTCAGGATAACCCATTTCTTTCGATACAAGTGACAAATCATCAGTGATGAAACCTTTTTCATCTATCATACTGATTAAAACTTCACCAATTTCAAATTCCAATTTTGTGAGTTTGATGAGGCGCAGTTGGTTCAGTAAGTGTTCTTCTAAAGTTTCCCCTCGAGTCGAAGATTCGATGTATTTCTGATTTCTATCACTCGCTTCTGTATCGTAGGTCCTTGGCCCTTCTAATGAGTAACTATCTTGCCAGTTTACATCTGTGCTTTTTTCGTGATTGAGTTTTTCCAATCGTTTTACTTCATCGATGGAAAAAAGCTCAGGCATTTTTGATTTTTCATCTACTCCCACTTCATCAAGCAGTGGGTTTTCCAATAATTCGTTTTGTATTTTGTCTGATAATTCTAATGTTGATAAAGATAATAGTTCAATGGACTGACGTAAGTCCTGGGTCATCACCAGTTTTTGCGTTTGGCGTTGTGAAAGTGAAGCCCCGAGTTTCATCTAAAGTTTAAAATCCTCACCTAAATAAATTCTTCTTGTTTCTGGATCATTGATGAGATCATCCGCAGTTCCTGAAATTAAAATTCTACCACTATACATGATGTAAGCGCGGTCTGTAATCTTTAATGTTTCCCTAACGTTATGGTCAGTAATTAAAATTCCAAGACCTCTTTCCTTTAAGGATTGAATTACATTTTGGATATCTTTTACAGCGATCGGGTCAACACCTGCAAACGGTTCATCTAACAGAATAAAGTCGGGGTTAGTGACAAGTGCTCTTGCAATTTCACATCTCCGTCTTTCTCCACCAGAAAGTGTGTAACCTTTTTGGTTGGCCACTCGCATAATTTGTAGTTCCATGAGAAGTTCATCCCGACGACGGATGATTTCATCACCAGGTAAATTCATCGTTTCCAAAATTGCTTCCAAATTTTCGGCAACAGTCAATTTACGAAAGATACTTGCCTCTTGGGCAAGATAACCAACACCCATTCTAGCACGAATGTGCATTGGTGCTTTGGTTAGGTCTTCTTTATCGATAAATACATGACCTTCATCGGGAGTCACAAAACCGACACTCATATAAAAACTTGTCGTTTTACCGGCACCATTGGGTCCAAGAAGGCCTACGATTTCACCTTTTCGGATATAAAAACTGACCCCATCTACAACCTTACGTTTGTTATAGATTTTTACCAGATTTTCCATCCTAAATGTTTTTACATTTGGATCGAGTTCTTTCTTTTTATCCGCTACTTTACTTTTTTTCACCATTCGGGATTACCTTTAGCCCATCAGTTAAGAAGGCTTTGTCCGATTTTGGAAACAAGATGATTTTCCCAGCAGATACTTTTGTAGAGTCTCTCACAAGGGTTGGGTTTCCTTCCAATACTAGTTCATCTTTTTTTTCATAATAAGTGGCAAACTCTCCAGTAGCTTTTGCGGATTGTGTTTCTACTTGCACATCACCTCTGGCAACTGTTTCATTTTTATCATCAAATCTTTCAATAAAGACAGATGTTAATTGTCCACGTTCCACTAAATCTTTTTTATTTAAAAAAACTATTTTTGGAGTTTCGGTTAAATAAGAATAACCCTTTTCTTTATCATAAAAAAGGATCCCACCTTCCATTCGATAACCATTTTCTTTATCCAAATAACTTACATTACCTGTAGCTTTTATTTCTTTATTACTTTTTCTACTTTCCAATAAATCAGCTTTAAATTCAGAATTTTTTCTGTACATAAACGCATTACCATTCATAGAGGTAACAGTTTCTTTTCCTTTATTTAAATGAGTCAAAGTTTTGCCTGAAAACAAAGTTATGACTCTTTCTTTGGTGACTGTATCTTTTTCTTTATCTTTTTTATTTTCGTAACTCACTTGGTAGATGGTTGCATCACCATCCAATTGGATACTTCCCTCTTTCACAAAATAAGAAAGGGTTTGTCCAATGAGAAAACGATTTTCGGAGAACAAAAACGGCTCTCCTTTCAAATCAATACGATCTTCTTTTTCAGAAAAAACTGCATCCTCGCCAAACACTTGGAATTCTTCTGATGTAACGACTACTTTTCCAGCAAGAGTTGTTTTCGCTTCTTCCAAATTCCGAAGGATAGATTGGCATTTAATTCGAACTATTTTTCCATCTTTTTTTTGAGTTAAGATTGGGTGATTTTCCAAACTAACTGTGCCTGCAACTTTATCATAAACACCTTTTGTTGCTGTGAGTGTGACTCCATTCTGAATGTCTTCAACGATCACTTGGCCTTTTAGGTTTCCGATGAGAGCCTCTTCTCCAATGATTTCAATTTCCTTGGCACTGAGTTTGATGGACTTATGCATGATATAAGCACCACCACCTAAGATAAAAACTTTTACTGGAAATCCATTCATCATTCTTTCTTCTTGAGTGAGACTACTTCCTCCCCAAATGATTGGGATTTTATCTTTTTTCGTTTTTTTATCTTCGTTCTTTAGAATTGCCTCATCTGCTTTTAAAAAATCATCGTTCCCATACAAAATAGGAATCGGTGATGATTTTAATTGCAAAACAAATCCAAAGAATATAGATACGACAACCAATCGCCTCATGGTTTTTCCTTCAGTGGATTGGATCCACCGACAGTAACTGCCTTTGGTTGGATGATGGTAAATTTATTTAAACTTTTATCTGCACGTAATCCTTTCCCTCGAATGGTGGTGCCGTCTGAATAAACAAGAACATCCGCTTCTGAAGAGAGAGTTTTTTCCTCTAAATTATAAGTAAGTGATTCGGATTCGATAAATTTTCCATCATTCGTTCTTAAGCGAACTTTCCCCTCCAAAACAACAGTTTTAGTTTGGTGGTTGATCTCTCCTCGATTCCCTGTCATGAGAGACGTAACCTTTCCTTTCTCAAACTGATTGAATTCAAATCCATACACAATGGTTTTGTTTTCTTTAGGAAAAATATACGATTCCGCTCCTTTTAGTTTCCACTCCAATTCACCCGATTCTTTGTAAGAAGCACGGCTAAAGTTTCTCATCGAAACCATAGATCCAGATTCTTTTTCGACTTCGATCCGAAGGTATTCCTTGTCTTTACATGCAGTAAAAACTAAGAGGAAACACAATGTCCATACCTTCGTTTTCATTGGAGATGGACTAGTCCTCTAAGAATTTCGTTTTAACCAAACGATCCAATTCTAATAGTTGAGTGAGTAAAACTTTTGCTTTTGCTAAAGGAAATTGAGTTGTTGCATCCGATAAAGCTTTTTCAGGATCAGGGTGTACTTCCATAAAAAGTCCTTCCACTCCAACAGAAACCGCTCCTCGCATCATATGCGGGATGAACTCTCGTAAACCACCTGTTATATTGCCAGCAGCACCAGGTAACTGTGCGGAATGGGTACCATCAAATACAATGGGAATTCCATGTTTATGCATCATAGGAATGCCTCTCAAGTCAAACACAAGGTTTCCATAGCCGAAACTTGCACCACGTTCGGTGACCATGTATTTTTCGGAACCAGACTCTTGGATTTTGGTTTTGATATGCCGTGTGTCATCAGGTGCCATAAACTGACCTTTTTTCACATTCACCCATTTTCCCGTTTCTGCAGCTTTGGCAATGAGATCCGTTTGTCTGCTAAGGAAAGCCGGAATTTGAAAGATATCCACTGTGTCTTTTAATGGATCCACTTGTATGGTTTCATGGATGTCGGTTAAAACAGGAACATTATATTTATGTTTGATAAAATCGAGGAGTTTGCGTCCTTCTTCCAAACCTGGACCTCGATAGGAATTGATGGAGGAACGATTGGCTTTGTCAAAAGAAGATTTAAAAATATAAACAATCCCTAACTCATCACAGATGGCCTTCATTTCACCACAAACTCGATCAAGTAGGTCTTTGTTTTCCATCACACAAGGCCCAGAGATTAAAAAAAACGGCTGACGACCTCCGATTTTTTTTCCAAAAAATTCTCTTTCTTCAATTAAATCGTACATCTTAATCCTCCGATTTTTTCGCTAATTTCGATGCAGCCTTAATAAAACCTGCAAAGAGTGGATGTGGATCTGTTGGTTTCGATTGGAATTCTGGATGGAATTGAACACCAATGAACCAAGGATGGTTTGGAATTTCGACGATCTCCACCAAACTACCATCAGGTGAAAAACCAGATAAATTCATTCCTTTTTTCTCAAAATCATCCTTAAATCGAAGTGTAAATTCAAAGCGGTGTCTGTGACGTTCTGAAATTCGATCAGCTTTGTATTCGGAATAAGCAAGTGTTCCTTTTTTGACAACACAAGGATAAGCACCGAGGCGCATAGTTCCACCCATACGTTCGATTTCTTTTTGTTCTTCAATCATTGAAATTACAGGGTATTCAACATTTGGTTTGAATTCAGTTGAATTGGCATCTTTGAATCCCAAAACATGGCGTGCAAATTCAATCACTGCACATTGCATTCCTAAACAAATTCCAAAAAATGGAATCTGTTTGGTTCTTGCATATTGGATGGCTGCAATTTTTCCTTCGATCCCACGTTCTCCAAAGCCACCTGGAACCAGAATTCCATGAACTCCTTTTAAAAGTTCCTTGGTATTTTTGGAATCAATATCTTCTGGATTAATTTTGACAACTTCCACTTCTACATCATTCGCAATTCCACCATGTGCCAAGGATTCGTAAACGGATCGATATGCATCTTGTAAGGAAATATATTTTCCAATTAACGCCACTTTTACGGTCTTTTTGGTATTACGAATTTTTTTAACCATATTTTCCCATTGGGAAAAATTAAGTTTCCGTAAATCCATACCAAGTGCATTGAGAACAACCTCATCCAATTTATCTTCTCTATACATCAGAGGAATTTCATAAATGGAAGTGGTAATATCAACTGCTGAAATTACATTTTGTTCTTTCACATTACAAAAGAGAGAGATTTTATTTTTCATCTCTTTTGACATTGGTTTATTAATACGACAGATTAATACATCTGGTTGGATTCCTAGCGCCAATAACTCTTTTACTGAGTGTTGGGTAGGTTTTGTTTTGGCTTCACCAGCTGCCGTAATCGTTGGTACAAGCGTTAGGTGGAGGAATAAAACTTGGTTACTACCATGTTCATATCGCATTTGACGAATTGCTTCCAAAAATGGAATGGACTCAATATCTCCAACAGTCCCTCCAATTTCCACGATCACAAAATCTGTTTCTTGATCTCGTGTTAGGTTATAAATTCGATTTCGGATTTCATTTGTGATATGTGGTACAACTTGTACGGTTCTTCCTAGGTAGTCCCCTTTCCGTTCTCGTTCTATGACTGCATGGTAAATTTGCCCAGTTGATACAGAATTTTTACGGGAAAATTTTGACTTGGTGAATCGTTCATAATAACCTAAATCTAGATCCGTCTCGGCTCCATCTTCGGTCACATACACTTCCCCATGTTGGTAGGGACTCATTGTACCTGGGTCAATATTGATATAAGGATCCATTTTTTGTAAAGAGACGGTATAACCTCTGGCTTCTAACAAACAACCGAGAGCGGCGACAGTGACCCCTTTTCCCAAAGAAGAGGAAACACCACCGGTAATGAATATATATCTGGTCTTGGACAAACTGGACCTCAAAAAAGAATGTTTTTTACAGACTGTTGGGATTTGGGTCCAAAATCAATACGTTTAGGAAGGGGATTTGGCTTTTTCTAAAATCTTAGTAGTGGATTTTCCGGAAACAAATGGCAAAATTTGAATATCCGCACCCATCTCCTTTAAAATTTTGTATTCTGGGAGGGTCTCAATTTGGTAATCCCCACCTTTTGAATGGATGGAAGGTCTTACTTTTTTTAAAATTTCTAAGGGAGTGTCTTCAGGAAAACTGGAAACAAAATCAACGGAAGATAAAGCTGCAAGTACCATCATTCGGTCTTCACAGGAATTGATAGGTCTCGACTCACCTTTTAATCTTCTGACACTCTCATCAGAATTCACACCAATCCAAAGTAAATCTCCTAAATCGCGAGCCTGTGCTAAGTAACTCACATGACCCGGGTGTAAAATATCAAAACAACCATTTGTAAATACGATTTTTTTTCCTTCGAGGGACTTACGTTTTATTTCGATGGTTTCTTGTGCGATGATTTTACTTTGTAGTGACTCGAAAAAACTCATTTTGATTCCTCAAGATAACCTAAAGTACGAAGAGCCTCTTCAATCTCAGATTGTGTCACGGTTGCCGCACCCAGTTTTCCAACGACAATCCCCGCACTTACATTCGAGACAAGGGCTGCTTCCCCAATGCTCATGCCACTTGCTAGAAATGCAGTATAGGTGGTGATTACAGTATCACCTGCCCCTGTTACATCAAATACTTCTTTTGCGACTGTGGGGATATGGTAAAAACGATTGGATGTCCTTTCATAAATTGACATTCCCTTTTCCCCTCTGGTAATCATCATCGCATCAGGAGTGATTTTTTCAGAAATTTCGCGACAAGCGAGTTCAATTTCAGAATCACTGGATAGTTTTTTACCCAATGCCTTACCCGCCTCATGATGGTTTGGTGTCATGATGTGAATGTTTTTGTATAAGAAAAAATGGCTTACTTGCGGATCTACAGTCACAATTTTATTTTCTGCATTACAAAGAGAAATAACAGCTTGGATCAAAGAAGGTGTTAGGTAACCTTTATCATAATCAGAGAGAATCACGGCAGATGCTTCTTTGATTTTTTCTTTAAATTGTTCCAAAATTTGTTTTTCTTCGTCATTTGTCAGTGGGACAATTTCTTCTCTGTCCACACGGCAAACTTGTTGGTGGGAAGCGATGATTCTCGTTTTTAGAATCGTAGGAATATGTTTGGATTTTAGTAAGGCTAAATCTTCCTTTGCTACTGAATTAGAAAGTAAAATTGATTCTAAATTTTCACCAGCTTTGTCTTGTCCGATCCTTCCAAAAACAATCCCTTTTACTCCAATGGAAGATAAGTTTTGAACAACATTACCAGATCCACCTAAAGTTTGTTTTTCGTTTCTAACCCAAACAACGGGAACAGGTGCTTCGGGAGAGATTCTTTCCACTGATCCAATTAAGTATTCATCTAAAATCAAATCTCCTATGACGAGAACTTTGATTTGGGAAAGTTTGGCAAAGGTTTGGTGTAGCAAAGATTTTTTGATTTTCAACAAAGCCGAATCCTTGAATTGGTTTACAACTAAACATGGAATCTAAAACCTTTCTCTGTGTCAACCTTCCCCTTACCACTATTTCCTTTACCAGATGTATTTCTGTTTCCTGGAATGTTTTTACCCTTACATATCTTTGAGCCAAGGTATAGAATGTTACTGGATTTTTGTTTGGAAAATGGAGGAGAAATGGGAATGGCACCTTATCCTAAAGGGTATTTGGGAAATGGATTACCTCCCATTCCTGAGGTTGTAGGGTTTGGACATATCATCCAAAAGGAATCTTTGCCCGACGGAAGATCCAATATCATTTTAGAGGGATTAGGAACGGCAGAGATTGTCAGTTTAACTTCCACAGAGCCCTTTTACATCGCACAAGTATCCAAACGAGAACACCAAAGGAATAAAAATGTTTCAGATGAATTAAAAGAAAAAATTGAAGAATTGTTAGTTCTCACCAAACGAATCTTACTTGCTGAAGGTGCCGAGGAAGACCTAATTTTAAAAATGAACCAAATTTTGGTTCACCCATTTCCTGTAGATTTTATTGCATCGCTCATTTACTTCGATTTTAAAACAAAACAAACCATTCTGGAAACAACCAATTTAGACACAAAAGCGAATTTACTAAAACAAGTGTTAATGGGTCTTAATTTGGGGGAATAACCGTTTTATTTTTTAACTCTGCCACTAAAAATAAAAAGGACGGAAACTCAGAATTATTTTCTCGATAAAATACTCTTGGATTTGTTTCTTTTGCGTTTAGATACAAATAACTAGAGTTCTCTTTTCGTATGTATGCTCTTTCCAGATAATGATTCGTTTGGGAATATAATAAAAAATCTTTCATCAAATCACTGATGGCAACATCAGTTTCGCTCTGTTTTTTCGTTGCGATGAAAAACAAAGAAGTGGAATTTCCCTCTTTTTTCTCAAAGTGGAACTCGTTTGTCCAATGGCCTTTTTTTCCAAAACCAGATTCAGGTGTTAGATTTTCCCCAACCAAATTCGGAATAAAATCCAAAGTTTCCCAAGGGACTTGTTTCCCTAAAAAATTTTCCTTTGCGAGAAAAGAACGCCACTGTTTCGAAAGACCTCTTACTTGGAGTTTTGGCAATTCTAGATCCTCTCGAATGAAACTGCGAAGGGTTAAAAAACCAAGAAATCCCAACTGAACCTGTGAAATGGATTGGAAATCCCAAATTTCTTCCTCTTTCAAAGGAGATAAAAACAAGGAATCCATGGCATAAAAATCTTGGTGTTGGTATGGGTAAAATACCCCTGTTTGGGAAGAAACGACTGATCCATCTAAACGATTCACATAAAAAGTATCGACGGACTTTGGAAAAGAGAAGAGTAAATTCCGCCCCTGCGTTGAGGCGGAACTTTTTACTTGGAAGGCGAGAAATTAATCACCTGCGTATAGGGCAGTGATTTTGTCTTTGTATTTCTCTGTGATTAAGTGGCGTTTCATTTTGAACAGGTTTGTCAATTCATCACCGACTTCAAATGGTTTTGTGATGAGGATGAAAGGAGTCACTTGTTCGAACGACTTAAATCCAGTTTTGGTATTGTTGAGTGCTTTGATTTCCTTTTTGTAGAAATCGAGGACCTTCGGGTTTTCGATGAGTTTCTGTTTATCTGTTTCACCGATTCCATTTTCCTTAGCCCAAGCAGTTAATTGTTCAAAATCAGGAACCACGATAGCACCCAAATTCTTTTGGTCTTGGCCAATCACCATACACTGCGAGATAAAAGGAGACTCTGTGAGTTTGTCTTCAATCGGTACTGGCTCTACGTTTTCACCACCAAGAAGAACCACTGTGTCTTTTGCACGGCCTGTAATGGTAAGGGTTTTTTTGAAATTGAACATTCCAATGTCGCCTGTGTCCATCCAATTATCTTTGAGGACTTTTGCTGTGGTTTCTGGGTTTTTGTAGTAACCTTTCATCACTTGTGGTCCACGGATGTGGATGACACCACGTTTGCCATAAGATCCTGAAACCAATTTTTGGTTCGCATCAATGTGAGTGAGAACTTTACCCAAATCATCTCGGATTTGTAATTCTGTCTCAGGAGTGATCACCCCAACGGAACCTTGGACCAATCGTTTGAACGTACGAACTGAAATCACTGGCGAAGTTTCCGTCATTCCATATCCTTCTAATACATTGATTCCAATATCGTTGAAGAATGCATCGACGTGCCTTTGTAAAGCACCACCACCAGAAACAGATGCTTTTAACTCACCACCAGTTGCCTCACGGATTTTCGAGAGGACCACTAAATCGAGTAAAAAGTATGGAATCGCCAAAACGATAGCAACTGTTAGGTAATAAACACCTTTAAAAAGAGAAACAATTGGATTTCGTCCAACGTAATCAACTTGGTTTCCTTTCAAAAAACGAGTCGCTGCATTGAAGTGTTTTGAGAAAAAATATGCCAAATTGAACAAACCTCTGCGGATTGCAGGAGTTTGTTTTGGATCATTGATTCTTGTATAAATACCATTATAGATACTTTCCCAAAGTCTAGGCGCAGATGCCATAAACGTTGGTTTTGCTTTTTTCATATCATCACGTAGATCACGAACATTCGTATAATACGTTGCACATCCTGCAGCAATCGCAAGGTATTCGAAAACTCTTTCAAATACGTGCCATACTGGAAGAATGGATAACATTCTTTCGTCGGCTTTGATTTCGATCATACTTCCAAGAATGACTCTTGTTTGGTGGAGCATGTTACTGTGTTTTAACATAACCCCTTTTGGCATTCCTGTTGTTCCCGAAGTGTAAATGATGGTAAAAAGGTCATCAGGAAGAATGGATTTCATTCTTTCTTCTGCTTTTTTGGAACCTTTGGCTCTTAGTTCTTTCCCTTTTTCAATCAGGTCATACATTTTTAACACACCAGTTGCAGTGGATTTTTTATCCATTACAATGAGTGTTTTTGCAAATTCGAGCTGTGAACGGTTCTTTTGGAACTTTTCCAACATTTTATCATTTTCTAAGAAAACAACTTTTGCTTCACAGTGATTGAGAATATAAACAATTTCGGAATCGGTAATATCGGTTCCGCGTGGAACATCAGCAGCACCTGCCATAAGGATACCGTAATCGGAAACAATCCATTCCAATCGGTTATCGGCAAGCAACGCTACATTTTCTTTCGCATTCACACCTAAATCAATAAGAGCTTCTGCTAAGTTGATACCAAGATCATACACTTCTTTGAAGGTGACTGGTTTATAGGACTTCGATTCGTCTTTACTAACGAACGCGGGGCGGTTCCCAAATTTTTCAGCACTCTGCTGGAAGAGTTCGGGCAAATTGGCTGGCATGATTCTGACTCCTTTCTGAAAAGAAAACGGTAAAAGGTATCTTTAAGGGACTTTTTTAACGAACATGAGTCAAGACATTTTCATTCTTGCCATTGAAATCAAGGAACCCGCAAAACTTTGTTTGGCATTGCACAATTATGGCAGATCAGACTTGGCCCAAACATGAGAACGGATGAGAAGCCCTGTTAGGTCTTCTTTTTCCAAGCCGTACTGCCGGTACACAATCTTTCCTGAACGATCAAAAACAAGAACACATGGTATCCCTTCCACTTTGTAAAAATCTGTCATTTTCCAGTCTTTATCAAGTAAGGTGGGATAACTCATATTCAATCGAATCATGTCCTTTTTAATTTTATCCAGTGGTTCCGTAGTATCTGTATTGATCCCTCGAAAAACAAAATCTGTCTCGGAAACAGAGTGTTTCCATTCATTGATTGTAGGAACTGCTTTTGCACATGGTTCACACCAAGTGGCCCAAAAATCCAAAACGATCACTTTGCCTTTCCAATCCGACAAAGTCTCAGTGGTCCCAGTGAACGTCGGAAGTGGGTCTGGATAAAAATCTACTTTTCCTGTTTCTGTTTTACAAAAAAAGAAAGAAAGGAAAACGAGAAGATAAAATCTGGAAGATATCAATTGGGAGAATACAGTTTTACTTTTTGGAATCATTGATTTATAACTACTTCTCCAACTTAGACGAATGGAATGATTACGTAAAGGGAAACTGGAAAGGAAAAGGAATTTCGATGATCCCTTCCTTCACAGAACCATATGAATCAGGTGATGAAACTCTCGTTATATGGAAGTTTCAAGAGAACCAAATCAAATCCGTTTTTTCTCGAGGAAAAACCAAATACAATCTCCATTGGTCGGTGGAAGGTGACATCCTTTGTGACCGGATCAAACTAATCGCCAATGCCGAAGACTGGGAATGTGAAATCCAGGCCATGACAAAGGAACGTTTCCATTTACATGTGGTCCCCAAACAAGATAAAACTAAAATTTTATTTTCTGGTGTAGTGACTAAAAAGAAAGGGTTTTTATCATTCTTCTAAAATTGTTCGAAATACAGATTCTGTAATTTTAGCTGCATTTTCCCAACGAAATTCATCAATGGAAACATTTACCGGAGTTGGATTTTGAAAGTAGGAATCAATGGTCTCCGCCCAACGTTTGCTATCCCCTTTGGAATGAATTGGTAAATAACAAACATCATCCTTTCCAATTTCATGGAAAGTAGGAATATCAGATACAATGCACGGGATCTTATGAAATAAAGCTTCCACCATGGGAATTCCAAAACCTTCATACTTACTCGCAAAAACAAAAAGCCCTGCTCGTTTGTACACATGTTGTAATTCAGAATCAGAAACAGAATCTAAGATAAAAATATCTTTGTAGAGTGTTCTTTCTTGGATTAACTCCTCTATGAATTCAGGAGATTCCCATCCGATTTTTCCAACAATCACCCATGGTCTGTAGTGGTGAGGATTTTTTTTCCTGTATTCACGAAACACTTCGAGTAAAAAAGGATAATTTTTCCTTGGTTCGATTGTGGAAACAGATAAGAGATATCCATTCCCTAAGTCTTTCACTCGGTTTGAAATCGGTGTGTCTAATAATTTTGTCATTTCCACTGGATTCACTCCAGGATAAGCAACTCCAGTTTTTTGAACTGGATAATCAAATTTTTTACACATATCATCACTTGTTTGTTTGGATATGGATAAGATAAAGCTCGAACGCCTAACGGAATAACTTTGGAATATTCTTTGTTGTAATCTCGCAATCCAACGCATTGTATTTGGATATAAATACAGTACTAAATCACAATACGTGAGAACTGCCTTCAGTTCTCTTGGCAAAAATGGTGGAAGTACTTGTTGTGAGCCCCAAAACAAATCCAACCGATGAGTCATTAAATAAAAAGGAACATAAAGATTATAATACAATCCGCCTTTCCATTTTAAAAAACCTCCACCTTCTACCCACCTAACATTTTTTAACCCAAGAACTGCTTTATGATCAGGATGAATTGGTAAATGTGAAAATAGCAAAAACTCATATTTCTCTTGATTGGGAAAAGCTTTTAAAGTTTCTGCAATGAGACGTCCAACTCCTGAGACTCTTGTGGATAATGGACGAGCATCCAATCCAATTTTATAAGTTTTTACCATCGTTCCTTCACCTTAAGTGAAAGTTGGTGGAAATCAATTTTACTTTCCAAATATTCTACGGCTTTTCTTTTTCCTGCAACAAGCCCAAATGATAAAGTTGTGTTTTGGTTAAAGGAATATGGTTTATCTTTTAATGGAAAAAATGTAAAATTTTCCTCATCTAATAAAGCAATACCACCGCATATATCCCATTCATTTTTTGGTTTTAACGAAACAATTAAATCGATAAATCCTGCGGATAATAAACCAAGTTTATAAGCAATGCTTCCCATAGATCGAATTTCAAAATCTTCATGCCAAAAAGTATCATCAAAAAGACCTTCTCGCATTTCTGAAGCCGAAACAATCAATACAGGTTTTTTAGTTTGGTAATTTAATTCTTGTAAGGGATGTAGTACGGAGCCACTTTCAACAAGTAAGGTTCTAAAATTTGCTTCTGTTGCATATGGTGCTTGGAGTTTTGCAAAAAAACTATTTTTTCCTTTCGAAAAAAATTCACCAGTTGCAGGGTTAAAGATGATCCCCCAAATTGCCTCACCATTCCGAACAAGTCCCAAGCTGAGTGCAAATTGATCATTCTTTTTGACAAATTCACGAGTTCCGTCAATCGGATCTAAAATCCAAACCCATTCCTTTTCTAAACGAGATACTGTATCCGCCTTTTCCTCTGACAAAAACCCATGTCCAGGAAATCGATTGGATATTTTTTCATACAAAAATTCACTCGCATACAAATCCGCCTCAGTAACAGGATCGTTACCACCTTTATCACGAATCTGAAAATCAGTTTTATAAATGCTTAAGATGGAATCCCCAACTGATAGAACCCACCGCCATACTTCCTGAAATTCTTGTTCTTCCATTCCGTCCTTTATTCTGGACCTAATTAATTCTTTTTTTCTTCTTTATGCGCACCAGAACTTAAATCCAATCCTTCTGGTTTCTCTAATACAATTTCTTCTATTGGTGACGTTACATATGTTTCTGGATCCACTGGGAACTGGTATTGAAAATAATAGTTCTTATACTTTACATAAAAAGTATTTGTACCTTCTGGACGTTCTGTTTGTAAGTCTTGGAATTTTAAATCTTTTAATTCTTTTTTTGGATTTGCAAACCGTTTTGATAATGTACTGCGAACAGAACTTACCATATTTGCTTCAAAGTTTTTTTTCTTTTGTTCTTCAGTGAGTTTTGGGTTTCTTAGATGGTCCTCTAATTTGGTAAACTCTTCCACCAAACCAGTGCTTTGTTGTGAATATAAAACTGTAACAGTACAACTGACGATTACCAATACTTTAATCAAAAACTTCATAAGTTTACCCCTGATTCCTCATGATATTATCTCTAATGGTGTATATGCCAATAAGAATTTTTTATCCAAATGGGAGCCAAATCTCACTTCTACCTTTCGGTTGTCCCCAGAACCAGACAAACTTAAAATACGTCCTTCTCCGTATACTTTATGTCTAACTTTCATTCCGATTTGGAAATCACTGTCTCCTGTTTTCGCAAGAACTGATTCAAATTTTTCTTCTGATTTTTGAAACCTTTCAGCACGCGGAGTAACATCCGGCCTTCTAACACCGTATCGATTTTCTGTAAATTCCCCTTCCAAATATTCTTTTGGAATCTCTTCCAAAAATTGGGAGGGTAACCGAGCATCCACTTCTCCAAATTTTCGAGTAAAACGACTAAAACTAATCTCTAAATGTTCGCGTGCTCGAGTGATCGCAACGTATGCAAGTCTTCTTTCTTCTTCGATTCCCTCAGGCGAATCAATGGAAAGAAAATGAGGAAAAGTGCCCTCTTCCATACCTGTCATAAATACATGCGGGAATTCCAAGCCTTTTGCGTTGTGAACTGTCATAAGGATTACATAATCAGGAAGATCTTTTGAATTTTCTTCACTTGTGATAAGCGAAATATTACTTAAATATTCTTCTAATGTTGCTTCAGAGTTTGTTTCTTCAAATTCTTTAAGTGCATTTACAAATTCATTTAAATTGGAAAGTCTCGAAAACGAGTCCTCAGTCCCTTCATTTTCTAAAAATTCCCGATAACCAGAATGTTCCAAAACATCGTAAGCAATTTCTGAAGGAGTTTTTTTTCTTAAATCTTCCATTGCTGATTCAAACATCCGATACAACGAATGTAATTTTTGTGAAGTTCCTTTTTTGATTTCAGGAATTGGTTGGCCTAAACACTCAAATAAAGATAATCCTTCTTTTACGGAATGGGTCAGAAGTCGATTGACAGTCGTATCACCAATTCCTCTGGGAGGAGAGTTGATGATACGGAGTAAGGAAGTTGAATCCACTGGATTCACTACTACGGACAAATAGGCAATTAAATCTTTAACTTCTTTTCTGTCAAAAAAACGAAAACCACCGAAAATTTTATATGGGATAGCTTTTTTCCGAAGTGCTTCTTCAAAGTATCTGGATTGTGAATTGGTTCTGTAAAAAATAGCGAAGTTGGAATATTTTTTTCCCCTTCGGTATCCAGACAGAATTTTTTGAACAATTCCTTCCGATTCTTCCATCTCGTTTTGGTATGCAGTGAGTTTAATCTTGTCACCTAACGGATTTTCAGTGCGTAAGGTTTTATTGGTTCTTTGTTTGTTATTCGCGATTAAGGCAGCTGCGGATTCGATGATGGTTTTTGTGGACCGGTAGTTTTCTTCTAATTTAACAACAACTGCATCAGGATAGTCTTTTTTGAAATTTAGAATATTCGAGATATCGGCACCACGCCAAGAATAAATGGACTGATCATCATCTCCCACCACACATAAGTTCTTATGAAAGGAAGAAAGTGACTGAACCAAATGGTATTGTATTTTATTCGTATCTTGGTATTCGTCTACCATGATGTATTTCCACAATCTCTGGTATTTCTCTAAAATGACCGGAAAATCACGAAATAGAATTACTGTCTTTAGAATTAAATCGCCAAAGTCCAAAGCATTACGTAATGATTTCCTTTTTTCATATTCCAAAAATACGGAAGCAATCGATTTGGTATAAGCATCATCTGCCTTTTTTTTAGCAAATTCTTCCGCTGTTAAGAAAGAATCTTTGGCTTGAGAAAATTGATTCGCGAGACTTGATGGACGAAATTCTTTTGTGTCCATTTCCTTTGACTTTAAAATTTCTTTGATAAGGGACTCTTGCATATCACTGTCATACACAGTGAAATTACTCCCAAGGCCCAAAACCTTACCTTCTCTCCTCAATAAATACAAACAAAGGGAATGAAAGGTGCGGACAAAGGGTTCATAGTTTCCATCCGGCAATAAACTCCTGCACCTGGAGCGCATTTCCTCTGCTGCTTTATTTGTGAATGTTACTGCTAAGATTTGGTTTGGATAAATTTTATGATTGAGGATTAAATTTGCGATTCGGTATGTAATAACTCTTGTTTTGCCAGAACCTGCCCCTGCCAAGATCAAAAGTGGTCCATCGACCGTTTCAACGGCTAGTTTTTGCTCTGCATTAAGCCCGACTAACTCCACTTAGAATCGCATGTCCCCAATTCCGAATACAAACTGGAAACTATTATTATCGGGATATAATCCAAAAGGTCTATCTTCAACACCTGTATACCGAATCTTCTGAGCAAAATACAACCTAAGTGGAAGTACTGGAATTTGGATCCTTAGACCAAAACCCCAAGAAAAACGAAAGTTTGACATAGATAGATTTTTACTCGAAAGAACCAAATTACCAGGATCGTTTACAACAAGTGGTGAATCGTAGATTTTTTTACCAAAAGAATTATAGTTTTCAAATAAATATGTTTCAACTGGTTCTGTTGATCTTTGCGTAGCAACCAAACTATCATAGTTCTTAAAAAACTCTTTTCGTTCACCAACAGCACGATTGATCTGCTCATACATCGAACCTGCATCAAAAAAGATAACAAACCATAATAAACTTGGTTCAATGGGAAACCTTAATTCAGAAGTAAACAAAACCCTACTTGCGGCACCATCTTTCCACTCATCTGGATAATATTTATCGTCAAAAAACCATCCTCGTAAAGATTCGTATCCTCCCAGAAACAATCTATCTTGCACTTGGATATAGGGAATCCTTTCCTTGTCTTGGTTTCGATACTTAGGTGTTCTTTCAAAAGTAAATACGGAAGAAGTCCTAAATTGTTGGACAACCCTCCATCTTCTAAGCGCATTTTTTCGAATTAAACCAAAAAAAGTATAATCGAACCATGTATGATAATATTCTAATATTGGACTAAACTGATCAAAATGACTTTCTCCACCCAAAAACTGACCGACATTATCCACGGAGAATATTAAATTGAAACCTTGTGTTGAATTAAAAATGTTATCACGACTATCATAAGCAATACCATTCGTTAACTGCGAACGAAATTGCCATCCGCGATCTACTTCAGCAAGGACTTGGTCAGATACAAGAGATGTAGGTCGAGTAGAGGCAAAAAACGATGGGGAATAACGATGGAAATGTGTCCAGTTAATGAGAAATCTGTGTCCAATACCAGCACTGACTCCTACCCCTGATCTTTCATAGGAAGCAACTTCTTTAATCCCTTGGTTGTTATTTTCGGTAATGGAGGTGGCTCCCACAAACAGAGTTCGTGAGGAATAAAAGGCAGAAAGAGTAAGGGACCAAGGTTTGTCCATAAACCATGGTTCAGTCCAAGAGATTTGTAAGTATCTCCGAATAGGACCAAATTCTACCCTTCCAGTGATTTGTTGCCCAGATCCGTTTAAGTTATTTTCCCCTAACTGTGTAAAGATGGAAAAGCCTGTGATGGTTCCGTATCCACCTCCCATCGAGACAGTTCCCGTTGGTTGCTCTACAAGTTCGATGATCAGGTTCATTTTCGTTTCATCTGAACCTGGTCTCATATTAAAATTTACTTCCTTGAAATAACCTAAGTTAAAGATCCTTTCCCTGGAACGGTTTACAAGCGATGAGTTAAATAAATCACCGGGTTTAAACAATAATTCGCGTCGAATCACTCGGTCTTGGGTTTTTTTATTTCCCTTAATGATGATATTTTCGATGAATGCTAAATTATTTTCACGGATCGTAAAATCTACGTGAATGAATTTTTTACCACGTAACTTAGGATTTTCTTCATATATTTTTCTGAGTCTAGCAACATTCAAACGATTGTATTCTTCATTACAATCAGCGATTGCATCTGGATTTCCTCTTTTATCACAATTCTCATAACGTGACAATGATCCATCACTAAGTTCTACGACTTTTCTTCGTGGGATTACCTGAGCAAATAAATATCCTTTTGCCGAATATGCTTCGTTAATTGAGGATCTATCCTTTTGAAATTTTGTTTCATCGAATACCTCTCCCACATCGGCAGGAGCAAATTCAAACTGATCTTCTAAAAACTTGACCGGGTAAACAGGAGACCACTCTTCCTTCGGAGTTCCAATCGGATTGTTTTCTTTATTTAAAAACTGTGGCATCCCATTGGGAGCAATGGTTAAGTCGTGATTCGTTGTATAACCGTTATAAAAGTATTGTTCACCTTCGATGATCTTAAAATTAACAATGACAACACGTTTATCTTTTTTCTTGGGATTTTCCCAACGGATTTCCCAGTTTGTACCTTCATTACTAATTTCTGCGTCTACATATCCCTTCGATTTTAAATAGGCAGCAATTTTTTGTTTGTCTGATTCAAAAGCAGATTCTTTGAATACACCAGATTCAATGATACCACTTTCCTTTAAATCCATTATGCCTTGGATATCGTATGTATCGATTTCATTATTTCCAAAGATATTAATTTTACTGACAGGTATTTCTTCACCCTCATCAATAATAAACTTCACCTTAACCGTGTTTGTTTCCGGATTCACTGGTTCCGTTTCAAAACGTACATAGGCTAGAAAAAAACCTTCATCTCGGTATTTTTTCAAAATCACTTCCTTTGAAAGTGTCACTTTCTTCGGAGTAATGACCTCGTTTTCCTTCAATGGAATTTTATCTCTGAGGTCGGAAGGGAAAACTTCATCAGCACCTATAAAATCAATATCTTTTACCCTAGGTCGTTCTTTTACTAGAACTAAGATTTTAACTCCATCACCATCTGCTTCCCCTTGGATGTCGATGTGGTAAAAAAAACCAGAAACAAACAATGCACGCATGTCCGCATTGAGTAAACCCTGAGAAAGTTGGATCCCAGGTCTCATATCCATTAATTCTAAAATATCATCCGAAGATGTATTGATGTTTCCTTTAAATTCTATTTTTGTAATGACTTTATCGATAAATATAGAGCGGTTAGACCATAGGGATACCCACTCTGCTGATGTTATCAAAAGCAAAGAAAATACAAATAGACTAAGGTATTTTAAATTTTTACGAAGTTTCAAAAATTACTTAGTAGTGCCTTTTACCATTGCTAGGTTAAAGCGACTAACACCTGCAGCATTCACTGCATCAATCACTTTAACAACAACTTGGTAGGAAGCACCACCATCTCCGCGAATGATCACTTTGTTTTTCTTTGGATCTCTCTCTTTTTCAGGTCCCAAAAACCCATTGATTTTTTCCGTCAGACTTTCTAAAGGAACTGGTTCGGAATTTTGATCCAAATAAATTTTACCCTGTTTATCAACAGTGATGACTAGTTCATCTTTTTGTTTTTCTTTTGCAACACTGGATGACCTTGGCAATTCCACTTTTAAAGCTGTATTTTTTTCCAACGTTGCATTCATCAGAAAGTATATTACGATAAAAGAAATTACATCGATTAGCGGTGCAAGTTCGATATTATTAAATGACTTTGTCGTTTTACGAAATTTCATTTTTTGTTATCGTTTGTTCAAATGAGGAAGAACTAAATCTGTTACGTTTTCCATTTCCGTAATTTTTTCTTCCTTCATTCTAGAAAAAACATTATAAAAAATATAAGCAGGAATGGCAATTCCAAGACCCATCGCAGTCGTGATGAGGGCTTCCGAGATTCCCACTTCTGCACCTTGTGTTCCTGCACCTTCTGCAAAGGACCTTACGATACCAATCACAGTTCCTAGAACTCCTAACAAAGGTGCAATGGTTGCAATGGTCCCAAGTCCAGTGAGATAACGTTCCATCAAATAAATTTGGCGGAATCCCTCTTGTTTGATATCCTCTTCCCAAAACGATACACCGCGGCGTTTTAAATCAAAGGCCATTCGGAGTAAGATTGCAGCGGGAGATTGTACATCTTGTGTTAGGACATCTTTAGCATCATCCCACTTACCTTCTCTGGCAAGTTCTCTTACCCGACGAAAGTGATCTTGTGGGATACTTTTTAATCTCCAATAATACACAAGTCGTTCCACGATGATGGTAAAACCAACGATGGATACAAAAATGATCAAGATGGGAATGGTTTGTGGAGGAACCGATGAAATGATTGAATCTGATTTAGCGAAAGGAAAAGACATGAATGAGACCCCATTGAAGGATTACGAATAGAGTTTTCAGTCTTCCCTTTTTCGCCAAATACTATTTTTAAAGGACTAACCAGCTTTTTTCATCAAAAGGTCAGTTGCTGCTTTGAGGACAGCCGAGGTCACCTGTTTTCCCCCAATCATCCGAGCAAGTTCCCGTTTCCTCTCTTCAAAATCCAAAACCGAAGCTTCCGAGACAGTTCGACCACCTTCTTGCCGTTTTTCGATCTTAATTTGGTGGTCTCCCGCCGCTGCCACCTGTTGGGTGTGCGTGATGAGCAGGATTTGTGAATTTCGTGCTAGTTTTTTAAGCTTTGTGGCCATTGCCTCTGCTGCTTCGCCTCCAAGTCCTGTATCCACTTCGTCCAAAACCAACATTTGTGGAGAAGGTGCTTGTTTGCCAAGGACACTGCGCAGTGCAAGCATCACCCGAGAAAGTTCACCACCAGAGGCTACTTTTCGGAGTGGTCGAGGTTTTTCTCCTGGGTTGGCACTGAAATAGAATTCGATTTGGTCAAGTCCTGTTTCTGAAAGAAAATAGGACTTAGATCCTTCCTCTACCTCACCCTCTGGATTTTCCTCCCATCGAAGGACCACTTGGAGTTTTCCTCCTTCCAGACCTAAATCAACCATTTCCCTTTGTACTTCCTCTTCGAATTGTGATATGGCATTCCTTCTTAACTTAGAAAGTTGGAAACCTAATTCTTTGAGTTCCGCCAAACATTGGTCTTTTTTGATTCGTAAAAAATCTTCATCACCTGCTTGTTCTTTCCAACGTTCTAGTTCTGATTTTTTTTCCTCCAAAAGTTGGTTGATTTCTCCAATGCTTCCATTGTACTTTTTCTTCAATTTTTTAAGGTCTTGGAGCCGTGCTTGTACCATATCCAACCTTTCGGGACTGAAAAATAATTCTTCCTCTTCTTCACGTATGACAGACTTCAGTGACTTAAGTCTGTCATACACCTCTTCCCATTCCTCTAACATGTCTCTTTTTTCAGGGATGAGAATGGTTACTTTTTGAATGGCATGGATGAGACTTGGGAATACTTTGAGAATCGAATTTTCCTTTTCCGAAAGTTCTTCCAACACCAAACGATAGTTTTCTGCTAATTTTTCGCCGTTAGCGAGTAAACTTTCTTCGGAACTTAGGCTTTCTTCTTCTCCGTCTTTCGGAGCAATTGTCTCAATTTCTTCCACTTCATATTCTAAAATTTCCTTTCGTTTTAACATTGTTTTCCGTGTTTCTTCAAAATCAGAAAGTTTTTGTTTCCAATGGCGATATTGTTGTAAAGCAGATTTGAACTTAAATTTCAGGGACTCCAAATTTCCAAATCGGTCGAGAAATTCCAATTGGTTGGATTTTTCTAAAAGAAAAAGTTGTTCGTTTTGGCAATGGATCTCTGCCATCGTTTTGCCGAGTTCTCGTAAATGAGTGGTGGAAGCAAGACTCTCACCGATTTTTACTCTTGCCTTTCCATCTTTCATTAGTTCCTTAGTGATGACAATTTCATCACCAGTATAACGAAACCCCTGTTCCATTAAATAATCTTTCGTTTGGTTTTGACCGGTGAGGGATAAAACGGCTTGTAAGGAATAACGATCCTTCCCTTGCCGAATATTGGCCGTGGAACACCTACCACCAAATAGCGAAGCCAATGCATCGAAAATTAAAGATTTTCCAGCACCAGATTCTCCAGTGAAGACAGACAAACCCTCCGAAAGGGAAAGTTCAAGAGATTCAAAAAGGGCAAAATCCTTAATTTTCAAATGTGTGATCATATAGACTCCTGTTTGCTATACAAACAGTTACTACTTAACATATAAGTAGTCAACGAAATTTTTTGAAAAACTTAAAAATTCTCAATTTCTCTTCCCTTCCTTTTTGAAACACTGGTGGAAAAGGCACCCTATGAAAGATCTTGAAGGCAAAATCCACCTCGTTTCAAGTTTACCCCTATTCCGCAGTCTTTCGAAAAAAGAAAAAACTTGGGTGGCTGAGTCAGTTCACATTGTGGAAAGGGAACGTGACGAAATCCTTTTCACAGCTGGTGATAGTGATCGAAGTTTATTTTTAATTCTTTCTGGTGGTATCAAATTGTTTCTCCCCAAAAAAGGAGAAGGCAAACGGGAAGAAGAAGTTCAATACTTAAAAAAAGGGGAATATTTTGGAATCCAAGCTCTATTAACGGGAGAAAAACACTACCATACGGCTGTTACCCTCACGGAATCCAGATTTTTGGTTTTATCCCAATCAGAATTCCAAAAATTAATTCAAAAAATCCCCTACCTATCCATCACCTTTTCCAAAATGCTGACAAAATCCTTACGCGGAGAACTGTTAGGTGGAAAAGAATACTTTCGCAATTCGGTGGTGTGCCTTGTCCATTCCGATCCAATCGCAAAAGACAGGTTTTCCGATGAACTGGTAACGAGCATTGAAAGGGAATCAGGTAAAAAAGCAGTCATCTTACATTTTGGCCAAAATGGAAATCCGTCTGCTCCTCATGCGAAATCTTACAAATTCAAAGATGCAGACCGCATCAAAGAAACCTTAGGCAAACATTATGCGAGCCATTCCTTTATTTTTTTAGAAGTATTTCCTGACACAGAAACTGAACTCAAACAACTGTTACTAGATGAAGCTGACCATATTGAAAACTTTGTTTCCAAAGATGTAGAATCAAATCTTTGTGATTCGATCACGAAAGATGCAAAAGAAAATCAAATCCTCTACCACGAAACAAATATCAGGGATATCCTAGACCACGGCAAATGGGATATTTTTATTCGTAGGAAAGCAAGAGAACTTTCAGGGGTAGAGATGGGAGTTGCTCTTGGTGGAGGAGCTGCTCTCGGCCTTGCACAAGTTGGGATCATGAAGGTGATGGAAGAAGAAGGTATCATTCCAGACATGATCGCAGGAACAAGTATTGGCGCTATCATCGGTGCATTTTGGGCCAGTGGCCTAGGTTACAAAGGAATCCTTCCCTTACTCGGAGAAATTGATAGCCTGTTTAAAATGTTCAAACTAGTAGACTTATCCTTTCCAGGCCAAGGTTTACTCCATGGAAAACATGTTCGAACACTTCTCGAAAAATACTTAGGTGATTTGTACTTTGATGATTTACCGATCAAGTTAAGGCTCATTAGTTGTGATATCTCAACAAGACAAGAAATTGTATTATCGGAAGGAAAGGTATTGGATGCTGTCATGGCAAGTATCTCCATCCCAGGAGTATTTGTACCCCAACCCCAAGAAAATGGAAAAACCTATGTAGACGGGGGAATTGTGAACCCACTTCCCGTTTCTGCACTGACCCAAGAAGGGATCCAAAAAATCATCGCAATTAACTCCATGCCGAGTTCCAAAGATGAAATGAAAACAAACAAACTCCTCAACTTAAATGTACTCGATATCATTGTGAACAGTTTGTATTCGTTGCAATATCGTATTGGTAAATATAGCGCTCAGGAAGCAGATGTGTATTTAAATCCGATCCTCCCCAATTCAAATTGGTTTGAATTTTGGAGGAGTAAGGAGTTTATTGAACTCGGTGAAACAGTGACGAAAAGTTCACTCGAAGAAATCAAACAACTGTTTAGCGAAAAAAACTAATCCCTATCAGGGGATAAAATCACAATATTAAATGGGTTTCTTTCATTTTTTTCTGATTCCGAAAGTGTTTCAGAAAAACGAAGGGCACCTGTAATCACAGTACCAGTGGTAAGACCAGCAAAAATCCCTTCTTTTTCATATAAGTCAGCTTGCAGGTGTAAGGCTTCGTCTTTTGTCACATGGAAATAATGATCAATGAGTTTTGGATCATAAACTGCAGGAAGACGGATCCTTTCACGTTCTTTTGGATTGTCTGTTTTTCCATATTCCATAAAAGGTGAGTTTTGTTTTCCAGCGATGATGACCTTAACCCTTCTGTCTTGTGACTTCAAGTAACGACCTATTCCCGTAATCGCACCACCAGAACCAGGTGCAGAGATCACAGCACCTACCTTCCCTTGTAAATCACGCCAAATTTCTGGACCTGTTGTTTTAAAATGAAAATTGGGATTGGCTGGGTTTTCCAACTCATCAGGCAAATAACCACCCATTTTTTTTGACTTTCCTTCCGCGAGTTCCGTTAACTTCAAAGGATCGGATTCATTTGTCACAGTCACTTCTGCACCGTAACTCCTGAGGAGTTGGACACGTTCGGGAGAGGTCGTGAGTGGAACAAGGCAATAAACAGGGTAACCTTTCACCTTTCCAATCCATGTGAAACTAACGGAGGAAGAACCAGCACCGGAAAGGATAATGGGCATTCCTTTCTTTAATTTTCCACGTTTCTCGGCATCTAAGACCATCGCAATGGCAGTTCGATCCTTAGCAGAACCAGTAGGGTTTAAAAACTCGGCCTTTAAATAAAACTGTACTCCCGAATACTCGGAACCAATGCGATTCAATCTGATAAGTGGAGTGTTGCCAATCAACTGTAAGACATTGTCTTTAATCGGTTTGGCAACGGAAAGTTCCTTTCCAAAGATACCTTGTACATTGTTAAGCGCTTGCAACAAACTGTTGCCAAAGTCATCAATCCCTTTGGAAATTGGATCTATCATTTATTTAACTTTAATTAACTCAACATCAAACACAAGTGTAGAGTTGGCAGGGATTGGACCCACAGCTCTGTCACCGTATCCAAACTTTGGTGGAATGGTTAGTTTACGTTTTCCACCTTCCTTCATACCGACAATACCCCGTTCCCAACCTTGGATCACTTGGCCTTGTCCCAACTGAAAACTAAATGGTTCCCCTCTGTCGACAGAAGAATCAAATACCTTTCCATTGGTAAGTTTTCCCGTATAGTGAACCACCACTGTCGTTCCACGGATCGCTTCTTTCCCTAATCCTTGTTTGGTGTCCTGGATAAGAAGTTCGTCTGCAGAAAGTCCTGTCACGAATAGTAATAAACTGAGAGTTAAAAATAACTGTTTCATGTGGCTAATTATACACTCTTCCTGTACAACCAGGGAACATCTTTTTGGTTCTTTTCTTCAAATTTTTGAATAAAATCTGCTTTTTGGAGGGTAAGACCAATGTCGTCCAAACCATTGAGTAGGCAATGTTTTCGGAAGGCATCTACTTCGAAGGGGTATTTTTTCCCTTCTTCTGTGATCACAACTTGGTTTTCTAAATCGATTTCCAAATTGGCACCAGGTTTTTTGTCGATTGTTTGGAAAATTTCTTCGATTTGCGCTTCTGGTAAAACAATCGGTAACATTCCATTCTTAAAGCAGTTATTGTAAAAGATATCCGCGTAAGAAGGCGAAAGGATAGCACGAAACCCGTAGTCTTCTAATGCCCAAGGTGCGTGTTCACGAGAAGATCCACATCCAAAATTGTCTCGAGTGACGAGGATGTTTGCCCCTTGGTATCTAGGTGCATTGAGGACAAAATCAGGATTTGGCTTTTGGCCTGCATCGTCCAGAAATCTCCAATCATGAAACAAATGTTGTCCAAACCCAGACCTTTCGATTTTGCGAAGGAATTGTTTGGGGATGATTTGGTCTGTGTCTACGTTTGCTTTGTCAAGTAAGGCTGCGATGCCTTTTAATTTCGTAAATGCTTTCATCTTATTTCCACTCCCGAATGTCTACAAAATGACCTTCTACAGCAACTGCTGCTGCCATTGCGGGTCCCACTAAATGTGTCCTTCCGCCTTTTCCTTGTCTTCCTTCAAAGTTCCTGTTGGAAGTGGAAGCACAACGATCTCCTGGTGACAATACATCATCATTCATAGCAAGACACATCGAACATCCTGGGTTACGCCATTGGAAACCAGCTTCGAGGAAAATTTGATCGAGCCCTTCACTTTCTGCTTGGCGTTTCACTCGGCCAGAACCTGGAACGATGATCGCTTCCACGTCTTTACTCACTTTTTTACCTTTGACTGTGTTTGCGACAACACGAAGGTCTTCAATCCTTGAATTGGTACAAGATCCAATAAATACTTTATTTACTTTCACATCGGAAAGTTTTTGGCCCGGTTTTAAATCCATATACGCAAGCGCTGATTCTGCGGATTTACGTTGGACTGGGTCAGTAAAATCATTAGGACTTGGTACTGTTGCTGTGACTGGAATCACTTGGCCAGGAGATGTTCCCCAGGACACCATCGGTGCAATTTCATTTGCATTCAGGATAACTGTTTTATCAAACTTAGCACCAGGGTCAGTCGCATACGCTTTCCACTTAGCAACTGCAATCTCAAACTGTTCTCCTTTCGGAGCAAAGTCTCTTCCTTTGATGTAGTTAATTGTTGTTTCATCTGGTGAGATGAGACCTGCTCTTGCACCAGCTTCAATTGCCATATTACAAATGGTCATACGGCCTTCCATACTGAGAGAACGAATGGCCTCTCCAGTAAATTCGATCACATACCCTGTTGCACCGTCTGTTCCAATTTTTCCAATGATCGCAAGTACGATATCTTTTGCGGATACAAGTGGAGAAAGTTTTCCATCCACTCTGATTTCTAATGTTTTCGGTTTTTTTTGGACAAGGGTTTGTGTTGCTAACACATGTTCCACTTCTGAAGTACCTATCCCAAAAGCGAGGGCACCAAAAGCTCCATGTGTCGCAGTGTGAGAATCCCCACAAACAATTGTCATACCAGGATGGGTAAGACCAAGTTCAGGTGCTACCACGTGAACGATTCCATTATCAGGATGGTTGATATCAAATAAAGTAATGCCGTTTTCTTTACAATTATCCATAAGCGTTTGCATTTGCAAAACGGAAATGGGATCCACTGATTTCCAATCTCTAGTCCTTGTGGATACGTTGTGGTCCATCGTTGCAAATGTTGCATCGGGACGTCTCACCTTTCGGTTGGTTAATTTTAAACTTTCGAAAGCCTGTGGGCTTGTTACCTCGTGGACAAGGTGTCTATCAATATAGATTAGGCAGGTCCCATCTTCCTCGTGAACCAAATGGTCATTCCAAATCTTCTCAAACATGGTTTTCATAACTAGACTCCCCCACTTCCAGTCATAACTCGGACATGGGGGTCTGTGTCCAGGGAATTTGAAAAAATAGATTGATTCTTAAGGTGTTTGGACAGTAGAGCCGTCTACATATGTTCCAGAAATACTGGAACAATGGGCGGCTGCGGTGCCTGCCCCACCAGTGAGAGGTGCTGTGTATACACTGATGATGTACCCCACACTGGATTGGGTCACCTTACAGGATCCTACCACACCAGTCTCAGTACACTTAGCTGTTTGTTTTGTCCCCGAGAGGCAACTTGTCAAATACCCATAATAATTTTGGCAAACTCCACCACCTATGGCACAGGCAAATTTGTAAGTTTTGGTGGAACCACCATTCAATAAATCAGTGAGGTCTGAATCGGAAACAGTTTGTACCGCAGTCCCATCCGTTAACACGGACAAAGGATTGGCAGTGCCACTTTCGGATTGGTATACATACAGGAGGTAACTCCCAGATTTTGTGAAACTAATGATCGTTTGGGTTGAGTCAGTTTTGGTGTATTCGGTACCTTCTTTGGCAAGAGGTGCAACATTTAATTCCAACGGGCAGCTCGAGGAAGAATACACTGCCACTTTTGTGACCCGGGACAAAACTACCCTTGTCCCAATTTGAGCACCTTTGATTTGCATCACGGCATAATAGGTATCCCCAGCGAGTAAAAACGAAACTGACTGGGAACTTGTTGTGATCCCTGTATAACCCGCTTTTAATTGAGATCCAAGTCCTGCCACCGTACATCCACTGGCTCCCGATTCTTTAGCAAGGAAAAGAGAAGTTGCAGAATCATTTTTTTTTGTTTCACCCGAACAAAATAAAAATACAAAAAGGGAAATCAAACAAGCGGTGAAATTGATTAATTTTCCCAAGTTTTGTACTGCCGTCATTTTAGTATCTCCCTCGAAACGTAAGGATGGATTTACCCAATTGTATTTCATCCAAATTATGCAAAACTTTTGGGCGTAATAATTTTTTGCCGTTTAAGTATACACCCGAGTGGGAAAGACAATCAAACAATATATATTTACCTCGTCGGTTTTTTATCTTTGCATGGATACCAGAAACATTTGGATCATGTAAGACAATATGATTGGATTCAAAATTGCCAATTGTCATCTCATCCCATTGTAAAGGGATTGGTTCATAGATTTGGCTCCCTTCCCTGACTTGGATGACAGCATAAGTGTAGGATACTCCTGGCAAAATTTCCTTTTCTTTGGTCACAAGAGCAATTTCTCTATCCTTTGCAGCTTTCTCTAAGGTTTCTCCATACATACGATCATAAACGGCAAGTTCTTCTTTTCGTTCCAGATTCTCACCTTCAGGAACCAGGATCGCAGTTTTCTCAATTCCATTCCTTCTTTCATTCTGAATCGGTTCAAATCCTCTTAAATAATAAAGGGAAGCAATACATAGTAAAATAAGAAAGAGACTGACTGGGAAAAAAACAAAAGGATCCGAAATTTTGAGATATAAAGTTTTGAAGGAAGAAATTTGATATTGGTATTCAAACCGAACACCATTTGTAACAGAGGTTAAGGTCCCAAATACTTCATTTTCTTTCCACAATGATAAATTCCATGGAGAAAGATAAGAAATCACCCAATCAGGACTCATCATGGCTTTAAGATCAGAAAATAAATATTCAAAACTTTCCGACTTTGAAATTGGATAAAAATTTCCCTTTGTATAACTCACAAGTTTATTGGCTTCCAATGAATTAGGTGAAAGCACAATCAAATGTAAGTTCTTGCCATTGATACGCCGAGCAAACTCTGGAATTTCAAATCGATCAGGCCATTCATTTGCAAAACTCACTAGCAATAAGATATGATCCTCTTTGGTTTCATTCGTTGGAATCGAATCAACAAATCGTTCCCAATTGCGAATCGGAAACTGTAGGTTATTTTCCTTTGGGAAGGGAAACGAAACATCCAAAACTTGGGAACGAATCCTTTCAAACACATGTAATGTTTGGTCCGACTGGATATGGAGTTTAGAGTGGCCTCCACTTTGTTCCGAAAATCTGACTAGTTGTTGCACAAGTTGGAGTAACCACCTTCTGTCTTCCGCATTTGTATAACTAGGAATCGAAATATTCAGATAAATTGGATTTTTAGTTTCAAGTTGAGATAAGTGGATGTCTTCAGTGAGTCGTACCGTATTCCCCAATTGTTCTTGGAGGGTATAACCACTGGTATTTAAATTTCCGTTCACGTGCAAACGGAGTTTTACTTCTGGATAGGACCTTAGGTCAATGGAACGTAATGAAACTTGGCCTTCAGGAAATAAGGATAAAGGCAAAACAATGAAAAAAAGGAAAACAACCCTACCGAAATAAAACAGATGCTTCCTTAAGTTGTTTCCCATATTCCGAATTTGGCTCCAATTGGTGGTTGTAAATGGGAAGTGTTTCAATCACTTCCCCTTCTTTCATTATCGTAACTTCGGATGCTAGACTTTCGATGATCCTAAGTTCATGAGTAATAAAAACAACTGTCATCCCTGATTTTGCAAAGTTTTGGACAGTTTCCAATACAATTTTTTCAGAAAACGCATCAAGTCCCGTTGTTGGCTCATCTAAAACAAGAATTTTTGGATATCGAAGGAATGCTAACGTGAGTAAGATCCTCTGCTTTTCACCACCGGAAAGGTTTTTGGCAACCCGTTTCCAATGCCCACGTGGGATGGATAATTGATCAAAATAGGAAAGAACCATTTCTTCTGTGACATTGGTTAACTTAGAAAGTTTCAAAAAATCCAAAACTTGGCTCCCAATGGTTCGATAAGGATGGAAGGCTAAATTGGGATTCTGAGGGACGAGGAAAACATTTTTTTTCTCAGGAAATTCATTTGAGAAAACGTCACAACCTAACACAGAAAATTGATCATAACTGATTTTGCAGTCGTCTGGCAAATTGGAAAATAAAGCAAGAGCAAGAGTCGATTTTCCGGATCCAGATTCGCCGATGATACCATGAATGGTTCCGGCTTTGATTTCCATTCCAATGGATTTCCAAATGGAGTGGCCTTCTTTTGTGATTAATGAGGCATTTTGAATTTGGATGACAGCAATTTTAGTCGAGTCCAAACAATTCCTTCTCTATGATACTACAAAGTATATGCCCAATTAGAATGTGGGATTCTTGAATCCTTGCAGTGACCTTTGAAGGAACAATTATTTCCACATCTGCTTTTCCTTTCAATTTTCCACCGTCTCCACCAAGCAGTAATACAACTTTCATTCCAATTTTTTTGGCTTCTTCAACCGCCAAAATGATGTTTTGCGAATTTCCAGAAGTTGTTAACCCAATAAATACATCTTTCGGTTTCCCAAACGCTTGGATTTGTCTTTGGAATAAAAATTCGTATCCATAATCATTGGAACAAGCTGTTAACACTGCTTGGTCACTGTTCAGAGCAATGGCAGGAATTGCTTTCCTTTCATTCCCTGATTTGTAACGTACAACCAATTCTGCTGCAATATGAGATGCATCACAACTAGATCCACCGTTACCACAAAAAAACAAGGTTCCATCATTTCGTAATGCGTCCACTAACAGTTTTCCTGCAGCGGATATATTTGGTAATAAAGAAGGAAGGAGTTGTTCTTTGACTCGTATGGATTCCTCAATTTGAGATTGGATGATTGTACTATGCTCCATGTTCTATTTCCTTTTCTCTTCTTTCTTGTATCAGATTGATTTTATTACCAAATTCTTTTAATGCGTAACCAAAACCATAAAGATTTTTTGTTTTGGAATGTGGGTTGTTTTGTTTACTAACACCTAAATTCAAATAAAACAATTCATCCCGTACTAGGCGTTTTTGCCTTTCCGTTGCAATTTTAACAAAAAAATCTTTACACTCCTCTCCAATGGCTAACATAACAAGTGCCATAGAGTTTGGAGACATTTGTAATAACAATTGTTCCTGCCAAAATCTTTCCCAACTTAGAACAACCCGCCAATCATCTTTGGGAGCATCGGTCTCTAAAAAGAGATCTGCTTTGGGTATGGCAAATTGATTCAGAAAGTCATCCAATTTCCCAATCTCTTTGGTTAGATTTTGGTTCAAATCACCCTCATCAACAAATAACACACCTGCCCATTTCCCATCTTTATTTTTATACAAATGGTTATCGGTAACTAAGATGATGGAATAATCCTCACCTTCGATTCGAAATAGTTTATCATTTGTTTTTGTTAAGCGAAACTTCTTTGTTTCGGTAACAAGGCCTGAGTTAACCTGTTTTGTGGGGAGTTTCTTTTTCCAAGATTCGCTTGCTGTAACCCATTCCATAAGAAACGATTTTGGCTCTTTTTTCCGTTTTTCAGAATCCTGTCCTTTGGAATTTTGATCTGATTGGAATAAGGAAAGGATTTTTTTCCAAAATCCCGTTTTCTTTTCTGAACTATTTTTTGCCATAGTCTTTTCTTACATTGGAAGGTCGTTCCAACTTCAATTTGTCAAGCTCATATAATTTCGCATATTTTAGGAAGGTCGAAAATGAGGAAGCAAGGGCGATCCAAAGTCCAGGGATTCCATCTAAAAAACCAAATTTAAATACATAAATTTCAAAGAATTTTCCAAAGGGTTTAAAAATTGTTTTTAGAAGAGAGAATGATTCTCCTTTCGCATAACGAGTATAAGCAACAATACTTGAAAATTGATTGATCGTATTAATTTGGTGGCTAAAGTCGGTGAAACTATAATGTAAGATATCACCTTTCATTACCTTTCCCCGAGATCCCATTTTTAATTCTAAATAGTCGTGAGGGTTTTCACCGACCCAACTTGCACTTTCTTTCTGGAACAATCGGTACCGGCGTTGGGGATACCAACCACTGTAACGGATCCACTTCCCTAAATGGAAAGTAAGCCTTGCAATTTTAAATCCTTCACAATGGATTTCCTCTGCTTCGAGGAAGGTGATGATTGATTTTTGGAGTTCTTCGTTTGCTCTTTCATCTGCATCTAATGATAAGATCCAATCATTTTTACAATACGAAATCGCTTTGTTTTTTTGTTCCACATGACCCGGAAAAGGAGCTTCGAAAAATCGAACGGTGGGGAATGATGTTGCGATTTCTTTTGTTTTGTCTGTGCTTAATGAATCAAGTACAATGATTTCATCTGCAAACGTCATTACGGATCGAATACAATCACCAATGTTTTTTTCTTCGTTGAAGGTGATGATTGCCACCGACAATTTTCTTTTTCTCTTGCCATCCATAGGAGTTAAAACCTATTCTTAGAACCAAATATGATTGGGAAAGAAACATTTCATACGGTATCCTATGTTTTTCTCTGGCTTTTTTTGGCTTTCTCCCCATTTTCCATTAGCCTAAGCCAAATCTTTGCTGGCCTATCCTTATTATTTTTATTCTTACACCAAATCAAAAACAAAGAACAACCCAAATTCCCAAATGCACTTCTTTTTTGGATCGGACTCTACATTAGTTTTTTAATTTATCCTCTCATCGAATACCAACAGATCCATTGGAAAAAAGACATCGTAAAATCGGAATTTGGTGATCTCTGGATGGGTTTTTTACTCCTCCACCAAACATCTCTTACAAACTTACAGAAAAAAAATTTACAAAAAGCAGTTCTTTTGGGAGCAATTTTCCTAGTCCTTTCAGGGCTAGTTTCTTTGTTTTTCCACTATAGACTTGCTCCCTATGTTATGGATGGTTTTCGTTATATCGAAGGAAAACGACTTCCCCATTTACTCGCAATTCTAAACGGAATTTCGATTTATTTGCCAATCGGTTTCCAAAGTACCCATTTAACATATGGTGGGCTACTTGCTTTATACCTACCTTCTTTGTGGGAAAAAACATTTGTACTCTTCCAAAAGAAAAAAATCCGAATCCATTTTTGGAAAGTTTCCTTGGTATTTTTTAGTTTCTCCTTGTTAGGTTTTTTTCTTCTTTTTTTAAACCAAAGCCGATCGATTTGGATTGGTTTTTTGGTTAGTTTCATCCTTCTCTACCAGAATAGAAAACCTTCTATAAAAAAAATCCTACCTTGGCTCGTATTAGGTATATTCTTTATTTTGGCAATCCTTATCATATTTTATCATTCCAATTGGATTTTCCAACGGGCCATTGACGACATATTCACCAAACGTTCGCTAGAGAACCAAAGAATTTGGATCCATAAGATCAATTTCATTTTGGTTAGAGAAAATTTTCTTTTTGGAATTGGTGCTGGGAACTACGGAGAACGGTTTATTGATTCTGCAATTCCCATCATTGATCAATTTCCAGAACTCTATTACGATTTATTCATAACTCCTAAATCACATGCTCATTTTGATTTTTTCCATGACATCCTACTCGGAGGATGTTTTGCCTTTTTTTTCTTCTTATGCTTTTTGTGGGCTATTTGTAAACAAATTGAATCTACTCAAAATCAATTTCTATTTTCGATCGGAATTTTTGTAGTATTCATTGCGGGAAGTTTTCAGTGTTATTTGTTAGATGATGAAGTATTATTACCTTTTATGGGTTTATTGTCGATTCTCCCACAATTGAGAAAAAATAGATTTGATTTCCAATCCAAAAAAAAGGATCAATTTGGGATAAGTTCTATAACTGTTTTTCCAATTCGAAAGTACATTCCCATTTCCTTCGGAATGATTTTACTTTGGCTCTTTTCCTCACTGACTGTCACCTATTTGTGGAGCCGAACCGATGAGGTAGATTTGGTCATTCACCGAACAAGGACCAAAGATAACTTTCCAAGTCCGTTATCTCAATTGTCTATTGGAGTCGCAAAACCCGTTCCACTTCCACCGAACACCAAGGATTGGTATTTCAAACTTTCAGGATGTTTGGACAAAGAAGTGAATTTAAGAACCAAACCCATCTCTAGAAAAAAGCCAATCCAATTGAAAATTCTATGGGACAAGGAATTTGAAAAACACTTACCTAGTTCCATTATCGTTGAAATTCGAAAACGAGAGAGTTTTGACCAAGACAAGGAATATAAAGTTCATGGAGAACGTGTTCTCAAAACGATCTTACTTCCGATCACAGGAAAAGATCATCTGGTCTCCGTAGATCCAAGAGAGATGCTTCAGGAGGCACCAGAGTTTGTTGATTTTGGATTTTGGTTTGCGTGGGAAGGAAAGGAACCTTACTTACCGAGGATTGCGATTTCAGGGAATTGTGAGTGAATCAAAATCTTCACAAGGTTTCCATTTCTAGTTAGCGGGAATCGTTTCCGCCTTCCTGGTATTTCGACCGAAAACTAGTCTCTCGATCTTCACCAAAACCAAAAGGCATCCTTGCCTCCTGAAAAATGTTTCACCTGCTCTTGGGAACACTTTGCTTTTTAGGGGGTAGAATCATATGATTCTTACCTGGAGCGGGAATCGAACCCGCACGGGATTACTCCCACAGGATTTTAAGTCCTGTGTGTCTACCAATTCCACCATCCAGGCGTTTGTTGTAAGACTAGGCGTCGGCCGGATTCGAACCGGCGGTCAAGCTTTTGCAGAGCCATGCCTTACCACTTGGCCACGACGCCAATCGTGACTTTGGATAGGCTAAAATAGGAGACCTAGGTGTCAAATGGAAACTGAATTCACTTTTCATCGGATTGTAACATTTCTTCCAAAAATCAAATTGCTCCCCCTATTTTTGTGAGGTGGACTGCAAATATGAAGCTCCAAAGATTTGTTTTTGTAACCATTTTATCATTTTTCCTTCACCCACTTCTAGCAGACACAGTGAAAGTAAAAGCGACCAAAGAAGTATTAGAGAATGTAAAAACTTCTTCTCCAACCGCAAATTATGTTTTAGTGGAATCTCAAGATGGCACCAAACAAGCGTTCAAGAAAAATGCTGTAGAAGTCACAACACTTCCTGTTGCTTGGGAACAACCGAAGGAAGAAGAAAAACCTGGATTTTTTTCAGGATTATTTGCCTCAAAAGGAAATTCAGAGGGACAAAAATCAGCTGAACCGAATGCGGAAGGGAATCAAGAACCATCCAAAGAAGGGAAAGAAAACGAGAGTATTCTCTCCAAACGACTTCCTGAACTCGCAATGGGTGGGATGGCTCTGCTTTGGATCCTACTCCCTTAAACGAAGCAGGACGATTCCATTCATCTAAAAATCAGCCTCAAATCAAAATCTTAAAACAAACTTCCTATTCCCATTCAATGGTTCCAGGAGGTTTGTGAGTGAGATCATACATCACAAGAGAGATACTAGGAAGGCTTAACAGTTTGTTTGTGATCTGAGACAAAATGTTTCGGTTCATTTGGTAAAAATTGGCAGTCATTGCTTCCGTCGATTCAACAGGTCGTAAAACCACTCCATAGGAATTTTCGCGTAATCCAACAGGAACAAGCACAACTGGCATCTGCCAAATTTCATTGTGGATCGATTCTTCATAAAGGATTTGGTTCACAATTGCATCTGCTTCTCGCAAAATATCTGCATATTCTTTGTCTAATGAAAGTTTTGTGTAAAAGAATTCTCTATCAAAATGAGTGATGCCTGGGGCAAAGACCACCCGATTGATTTCTTTTTTGGTGTTGGTGATTTCAACAGACAATTGGTCGAGTTCCAACCAATCGGAAGTAAAATCACTGAGCACCGCACAATGAGCATAACTCCTTTGGTCTCCCTGAACACCAACAGATAGAATCGGTAAAATTTTAATCTCTGCTTTTGGAAATTTGTCCTTCCATACCACAAAATCGATGGGGGGAGGATTGGTTTTAGGACTTGCGATCATACGAACGACAAGGCCAGGCCCTGGGAAAGGATGCCGTTCGATCCATCTTTCTGGCAGCCCAAGTTTTCTTCCTAAATCACGAACTTCATCTTTATAAAGATCTGCAATTGGTTCTACAATTTTTCCTTCACGGATGAGTGCTTCGATTTGAGGCACACGGTTGTGGTGGGTTTTGATTTTATGAGAATGTTTGGTTCCTCCAGATTCGATTGTATCCGGGTAGATGGTACCTTGGCCAAGTAACCAATGTTCGGCGTCGAGTCCAAGAGAGGTTGTCGCTTTGCCTTGCGCTTCTAAAAATAAATCGCCAACAATCCTTCTTTTTTTCTCAGGTTCAAATTCGTTTTGTAAGTGACTGTAAAAAACCTCACTTTCATCCCAAATGGTAAGGTCAAAACCCACTTGGTGCAAATTGTCCATCAAATCTTTTACTTCGTTTTTCCGCATAAACCCTGTATCGACAAGGAGTCCCTTGACCCGATCTTTCCCGAGAGCTTTAGAAAGGAGTAAATAAGCAACAGAGGAATCCACTCCCCCTGAAACGAGTAAAAATACATTTTTTCCAGCTGGGACTTTTTTTTGTAAGGTTTGGATTTGTTCTTCTAAGAACTGCGATATACTCCATGTAGCAGAAACACCACATAACTCTACAAAGTTTTTGAGTAAAATTTCCCCTTCTTCAGAATGGGTGACTTCAGGGTGGAATTGGATCCCATACAGTTTTTTGGAAGTATGGGAAACAAACGCATAACGGCAGTGATCCGATTGTGCGATCACTTGGAAATCTTTTGGAAGTCGAACCACTTCATCTCCATGGCTCATCCATACTTTGGTTTTTAACGATAACGATTTTGATAAGTCCGAATTGGCATTTTCGATCTCAAGAATGGCTGGACCGTATTCTTTCGTGTTGGCTGAAACAACTTCGCCCCCAAGAGCACGCATCATGAGTTGGTGCCCATAACAAATTCCTAAAACAGGAACGGAGGTGTTAAAAAACCCAGAAGGTAATTGTGGTGCACCTGCTTCATACACACTACTGGGACCACCAGAAAGGATGATCCCAGCATAGGATTCATAAATAGACAATGGTTCTTCGTTGGAAAGGATTTCTGTATAAGCTCCGAGTCTGCGAATACGGGAAGCAATGAGGTGAGCATACTGGCCGCCGAAATCGACGACTGCGATTTTTTTATCACTTTTCATGGGATGGTTCCAAAATATTTTTGTTAATGTCGGGGTAAACAAATGTCGGAAAAAAAATCAGAATCTTCTTACGAGGACAAACAGGACCATATCCCGTCTTGGACCACCCCTCCTATTGAGTGGTTTGCCAATGTCTATGTTGGCCGAGAGTACAATATCGAATTTACCATTCCAGAATTTACCGCTGTTTGCCCGAAAACTGGACTTCCTGATTTTGGAACCATTTTCATCGAATATATTCCCAGAGAAAAATGTGCCGAACTAAAATCCCTCAAAGAATACATGATGTCCTACCGGAATGTTGGCATTTTTCATGAAAATGTAGTGAATAAAATCTTAGAAGATTTTGTGAAGGCTGTAGACCCCATTTATGTCAAAGTGATAGGCGATTATAATGTTCGGGGTGGTGTCAAAACCGTCGTAAAACGAGAGTACAAAGCATAAATGGATAACTTAATTGGGTATGTGGCAGCTTTTTTGACTACGGTCTCTTTTTTACCACAAGTCCTTCGTGTTGTCATGACCAAACAAACTAGGGATATCAGCCGTAATATGTACATCATGTTCTTTTTCGGTGTGGTGTTGTGGTTTGTTTATGGAATCTTAAAATCAGATTTTCCGATTATTCTCGCAAACGTAGTCACTTTATTTTTTGTAACAATCATTCTATACTATAAAATCAATGAAGGGAAAGAAACATGAGAAAGGCTTATGTAGACAAAGACAATTGTACTTCCTGTAACCAGTGTGCAGATAATTTACCTAAGTACTTTATGATGGATGATGATGATTTGTCCCAAACCCATATTGGCGGAGAAACGATCAACGATGCAATGATCCCTGATGAAGACGAAAAAAAAGTCCAAAAGGAAATGGATGAATGCCCAGGGGAATGTATCCACTGGAAAAAACACTAACCAAATCACTGAAGCATTTTTAGATTAGGGTTTTGTGGGAACACTTGGCCCTTTGGTTTTCCTTTCTTTTAAACCTAACATCTCTTTTACGATAAAAAATACATCTTTTACAGAATGAAACTGGTGTTTTTTTCCAGTTGGATCATAGACAAATCCTATCGTTTTCATTTCTGGATTCTCATTCCAATACCCATGGCCATGGATTTTACTAGGTGATGATTGGAAGACTTCTCCTTTTCTTGACCCACTAAAAAATAAGTTTTCTTTGGTTCGGAGGATTCCCAATGCACGTGGATGGATTTGGGATCTGATCTTTTGATTTGTATTGTCAATGACAGGAAAGGTTTCGCCTATTGGCAAACTTGTAAAATCCATCCATTCGGCACCTGGACAAGAGTTCGTAATTTCAGTGACTAGATTTGTGATGGTTTCTTTTGGAAGATTTACTTCTGTTCCCGGTAACAGGATCGAGATTCCACCGGAACTTTTAAACGTAAGAGTGTAGGTTCCAGTTTCATCATTGATGTATCCTTTTTGTTTTAGGATTACATTGGGTGCACAGACTGACTCAGCGGAATGAAACCCATGGTCTGATACAATCACAATGCTCGGACCATTTTTGGTAAATGCACCTACACTTTCTAAGAAAGTAAAAATGGCTGTGTCAATTTCTGCCAATCGAACCAAGGCCTTTTCGGAACTTGGTCCAAATCCATGGTGCAAGGTATCCAAATCAGTCGTATAAACAAACATTAAATTTGGTTTTTTCGTTTGGAAAAGCCAAGTAGCTGTTTTTAACTTCACTTCATCTTTTGCTAGATCGTTTAACGGAGATCCAACGGCAATCTCGGCTTCCTTATGTAGCCCCGTTGTGGAAATCACACGGAGAAGTTTATCATCCTCAGGTATTTTTTTCCTCCAATACTGGGGAAGGTTCCAATTGATAGTTGCCCCAACGGTAACAGGCCAAAATACATTGGCTGTTGTTTTTTGATTTTGTTTTGCCAGATCCCAAAGAGTCGGCACCACAATGTCTTCTGCATACCACATCCATCCCCCATCATTTTTTTCAAAAGGATCGGACAATGTATTATTCAAGATTCCATGTTCCCCCGGATCCTTCCCTGTCACCATTGAGGTATGCGCGGGATAAGTGACAGAAGGATTGACTGTTTCTATTTCCGAAACTCCGTATTTTTGGAAAAAACCGACTAAATGGGGAAAATAGGAATGGTATTTTGGATTTGTCCAATAGTAAGAAGGAAACCCATCAATCGAGATGACAATCGTTTGGCGAACGGCTCGGATTTGTCTGGAATTTGAATCTTTTTTCTGATATTTTTTCGGCCTTGCATTTAATGATTTTGAACCACTAAAAGAGAAGAATATAGGAATCAAAAAAACTAGAATCAAAAAATGCTTCGCTAGTTTGCCAATTACGAACTTCCCAACCAATGAATACAATCCACTTAGGTGATTCAAAAGTTTAGAAATTCGCATGATACGTGTTTAGCGAAAATATTTAATATTCTTGTTCAGAACGAGTAGAACCGAGAAGTTCGTCTGGAATGTCCTCGATACTATCTCCAATTTGAATGGCAAGACGGTTTCCGACACGGCCTGGTGTGGCTTTGAATTTACTTCGATCGCCCACTTTTACCATTAAATCAGTTTTGATAGGTGTGTTTTCTAGTTTGATCACATCACCTACATGCAAATTCATAAGATCATTTAAGGAAATGTCAACACTCCCTACTTCCGAAATCAGAGGGATTTTGACTTGGTCGAGTCGCTCTTGGATGACAGCTCGGTTTTCATCCACTTCCCCTTTTCGGATTGAGGAATACCAGTATTGGGCAGAAAGTTTATTGATGATTGGTTCAATCGTGATATAAGGAATACAAAGGTTTGTCATCCCTTCCACTTCCCCTACTTTTGTTTCGAGGGTAATTAATACCACCATGTCATTCGGAGGAACTACCTGTGCGAATTGTGGGTTTGTTTCAATGTTTCCAAGCCTTGGGCGTAAGTCAATCACCGTTGACCAAGACTCTCGTAAGTTACCAAGGATCCTAACGATGATCCCTTCCATAACCGATAACTCGATATCAGAAAGTTCTCGATTGACTTTAGAAGATTCACCCTTACCACCAAACAGACGATCTATGATTGTAAAGGAAATTGAAGGGTCAATTTCTAAAATGGCAGACCCGCGAAGAGGATCCATATTGATCACAGCAAGTGTAGTGGGATTCGGAATGGAACGAATGAATTCTTCGTATGTTAACTGGTCAACCGATGCTACGTGGACAACAACTAATGCACGTAACTGTGCGGATAGTCCAGTGGTTGCTAAACGGGCAAAGGTTTCGTGCATCATCTGTAATGTACGAATTTGGTCTTTTGAAAATTTATCTGGACGTTTGAAGTCGTAAATTTTGACTTTTTTTTGTTCCCCAACTGATGAGTATTCATCCTCGGAAACTTCTCCTGAGGAGATGGCATTTAACAGGGCATCAATTTCGTCTTGGGAAAGGATTTCCGTCATTTTTTTACCTTTACGAGTAAGTTTTTAATCTGCCAAAATCCAACACGGTTTCCTTCTTCTTGTCGCAAGGTGTATATATATTCGTACCTTGTTTTGAACCGACCCATCATTCTTTCTACGTACACTTGCACACGAGCATCTCGTTTGGAAGGGAAGTCAACACTCATGACTTTAAAGTATTTTAACACACCTGATGGAGATTCCGTCAAATATTCTTTAAAATCTTCAATGATCGTTTCTCTCTCGCCAACACTCGCTTCTGCATAGGCACTGCTATACCTGTCATACGCTAAGATGTATTCCGAAAAATCGATCCATTTAAAATGGTATTCCCAACGTTTTTTCATCTCAGCGCCGAGGAATAAAAATATAATTTCTTCAGGAGAAAGGCCACCGTTTTCTGTGATTTGACGGTTTACAGATTCCCTTTTGATTTGTTTGGAGTTTTGGAATAAAAATCCAACGGTATTTTGTGACCTTAAAAATGCGGATTTATCTTCGGTATAATTGGGATAAAAATACCCAGTGATGTAGAATTTTTGGTCTGCTAAAAACTGGTAGTATTCATCCAAATAAATGGTTTTGGAAAAAGATTCATTTCGGTGGAGGCTAATCTCTTTATTTTCATCACCAACCAAGTTTACAATCGTGGTACGCCTTTTTAAAATTGGATCTGGAAAATCAGGGTCCTCAATTGGTGTGAGGATTCGATCGTTTTCATCCTTCACAATAATTTGGAAGGAATAACGAAAATCAAAGGAAGGGAAAATCCTGACAACTTCCTTTCCTGTATTCGTTACCGTAAAGGTAAGAGGAATTCTCTCCCCAGCTTCATAACTTCGTTTGGTGAGAGTAAGGCTTATTTTGGATTGAAGAGCGACAAAATTATCTACTCTTTCCCCCCTAGCATCTCTGTCAGGGAATGCAAAAAGAGTCTCAGAAACCAAGAATCCTAATAAAATGAAGGTTTGGAAAGAGCGCATTCACTATTCAATTTCGGCATAGGTGGAATTTTCCGAAAGAAAATTTAGTGGATTTTCCTCCCCCAATTGAGTTCCTAACTGGTTCCCAGTTTTGCTTCCTCTAGGATATAATCTGCGATTCGAATCAGACGGACCATCACGGAGCTGAGTTTTTTGTATTGGTAATAATTTTCCCTTTGTTTATCCAAATGGGGTTCGACAAGGGCAACCGTCTTTGAAGCCAATTTTAAGTTTTTGATTTCATTCTCAGTCACTCCATAAAGATTTGCTTCCGAAACAAATCGATTGAGTTCTTTCACCAAACTTTCATCCGTTAGGTCTTGGATTTCAAAAACCTTTTCAATTTTTAAAATAAAATCGGTGAGAGTTCGTTTGATTTTTGCTTCTTCTTCCGTTGGCCGTTTTTTTGACGTGATTTGGTTTAGGGATTCGTATTTCTCAAGAGCCGTTTCATATAAATGGTTCATTTTAGACTTTTGGCCTAAAATGAAACTGATAAAACTAAGCAAACCAACAAAAGTATCAGGGTATTTATTAATCCCGCCAATTTCATCCAAAGCATTGGCAAAGGCTTCCTCATTATGAGGAACAGTCATAATAAACTTTAACACAGGTTCAACGGAAGAACCTGATGTATACTTTTGGATTACTTCTATGCCTTCTAAGTAGTTCATTGTCTTTTGTCTATGACGAGAACCTTACGAATGGTGGTTTGGAGATTCCCTTTTTCAATGATTCGATCTAGTACATCATAACCAGTGATCAAAAATCCAAACACCGTATGGAGACCATTTAGGTGAGGTGTATCCACTTGGTTGATAAAAAACTGTGAACCATTTGTATTGGGTCCTGCATTGGCCATGGCGAGAGCTCCGCGAGTTGCTTTTTTACTTGGTAACACTTCATTAAATCGATACCCAACTCGGTATAAAACTTCTAACACAGGGAGTTCCATTGCTTCCTGGTATGCTTTTTCAACCTCAGTCCTTTTTTCTTCAAATTCTTGCCGTGACTTGATATTAAATTCAGACAATACTACCCTTTGTAATTGCGATTGGTATTCAGGTGCATCTTTGATTTTGAGTTTGTCTAATCCGAGTGCCTTCCCGTTGATTTCATCTTCAAATTGAAATCCAGGTCCACCCGTTCCATCCCCTCTAGGGCATCCCCCTTGGGCCATAAAATTTTCGATCACTCTGTGGAACTTCAACCCATCATAAAACGGGCGTCGTTCGGAACCTTTTTCTGTTTTAAAATCTTTTTCCCCTTGGGCAAGATCGATGAAATTTTGAACTGTTTTAGGAGCAGCTTGGTCGTAAAGTTCAATGACTAAGTCACCTTGTGTTGTTTGGACCACAGCATAAATAGCAGGTTTTTCAGGAAGTTTAACGGTAGTTTGGTCAACCCTTTTGACTAAAACTTTGGTTGGTGAGTATGCCAAAGGTTCATATGTGATTTTTTTGAAGGTTTGGTCACTACAAAAAGCAGTTTGGCTCATCAGTAGGAATAAAACTGTCAGAGATTTGAGATGAGAAATGGAAACTCGATTCATAATTATTTTTTACCTTTGGATTCTATCGCCTTTAATTTTTTGGTCAATTCGTTTAACTTGGCTTTGGCCTTTTTGATCTGTTCTTTTTGACGTGGGAGAGCTGTGCCTCCATAAACATCTTTTTTATCACAGGAAGTTTCAAGTGAAATGGCAGCTTCATACCCTGGGTCAGTGAGAACAGCGTGGATCTGTCCCCTTTCCCCACTAGGGATTGTGAATAAATCCACCCCTTTTGTGGAACAATGTTTCACAAGTTCCCCCACAATTTCATGGGCAGAACGGAACGGAATTCCTTTTGTACTCACAAGCCAATCAGCTAAGTCTGTGGCAGTGGAAAATCCATTCCGCAAACTCCGAATGGCATTCTCTGGGAAAATTTGAATCCCTTCCACCATATCCCGGATCCCTTCCGTACAGATTTTGATTTGTTTGACTGTGTCAAATAGTGGAAGTTTATCTTCTTGGAAGTCACGGTTATAGGATAAGGGAGTTCCCTTTAACATAACCAAAAGGTGGTTTAGATTACCGATCACACGACCTGCTTTCCCACGAATGAGTTCTGCCACATCTGGATTCTTTTTCTGAGGCATGATCGATGAACCTGTCGTTAAGTGGTCGGGCAACTTAAAATAACTAAATTCCTGCGAAGTGTATAAAATGATTTCTTCACAAAACCGAGAGACATGGATCATAAATTGAGAAGAGGCAAATAAAAATTTGAAAATATGATCTCTTTGGCTCACTGCATCCATTGAGTTCTCAGACATTCGGTTCAAATGTAAATCTTTTCTCAAAAATTCTCGATCGGTTTCATAATTGACTCCTGCTAAAGCACCAGAACCTAACACGAGCTCATCAGCTCTTTCGTAAGCCGATAAAAAATCTTCAAAATCTCGAACATTGGCCCAAAAATGAGCTAAAAAATAATGAGAAGCTCGAATGGGTTGTGCAATTTGTAAATGCGTGTACCCAGGGATGATTGTTTTTACATGGGATTCTGCTTTTTTCACCCAAACTTGTAACAAGTCAAATACCAGAACCAAAATGGAATGGATTTCTGATTTAATGTACAAACGAACATCTTGTGACACTTGGTCATTCCGACTTCTACCTGTATGGAGTTTTTTTCCTAAATCACCTAGAAGTTCCGTTAGGCGAGACTCAATGGACATATGAATGTCTTCATTTTCAATTTTAAATTCAAATTTACCAGAATCAATTTCCTTCAGGATTTGATTGAGTCCAGTTTCGATCTTTCTTTGTTCCGACTCGGTAAGGATGCCGATTCGTTTTAACATACGAGAATGGGATATGGAACCAACAATATCATGTTGGTAGAGTTCTTTATCGAAGCTTATGGATTCACCAATTCGAATCATGAGAGAAGAAGGTGGAGCATCAAATCGACCACCCCATAATTTTTTTTCCTTCATTCCGATTCCTCACTGAATTGGTTTGCCCAGTTTTTTAAAACTTCTTTGTCTTTATCGGATAATTTGGCACTTGGGTGCATCAAACGGTAATCGAGCGGTGGCATTTCCCCATCATCCACTTGTTCCCAAACTTCATAAATTTTTTTGTTTTGTTTTCGTTCTGGCAATTTACCAAATTCAGAAAAATTCAATTCTTCTCTACCTTCGGTCACATGGTTTGAGACCAAATAGGAAACAGGGAACACATAGGAATAAAAAGGCCAAGTGGTTTCATTCGAATGGCAATCGTAACAACTTCGTTTTAGAATTTGTTTTATCTCATCAGAGACGACTATCTCAGATGTCACAGGTGGATTTTCTCTGGGAACTGGAAACAATTGGAAAAAAAGAAAAACAGATAAAAGAATGTAAAATATTCGTTTCACACTAGACAGGTTCTTTGCACTATCTCATGAATCAAAGTATTATTTTTCTTGCCATGATCTGATTGGAATGGTCTACTTCCTTAGAGGATCACACATTGGATTTGATTTTGGCAAACACTGCATACTTATGGATTTTAATGGGAATCATTCTCCTTTTTTCTGAATTCCTTTTGCCTGGGACCTTTGTGATGTTTTTAGGAGTTGGAGCCATTTTTACAGGTATCCTTTCCCGTTTGGTTCCGATGGAGTTTTACACCGAAGTCATCATTTGGGTGGTTTCCAGTTTTATTTCGATCCTCCTTGGAGGATCACTGATTAAAAAGTTTTTTAAATCAGAATCAAGTGTGGATCCTTTTATCCAGGATGATTATCTGAACCAAATTGTGCCTGTTGAAACTGATATTTTGGTGAACCGCCATGGCGGAAAAATCCGATTCCAAGGGACTGTTTGGGATGCGATTTCGAAAGATTCAAAAATCCCAAAAGGGGAATATGTAAAGATTCTCTCGCGTGAAAATTTGACTTTCACAGTCGAAAAAGTGGAATCATAAAACCTACCGTTCATTTTTTTTAAGAGTATCAAAAAAAACCCTTTTCTCTTTTGAAAGTCCATGTACCGTCTCCAAGTCACAGAGGAGGAAACAATGGGCGCAACCGTCATCGTTGTCTTTTTGGTCGTAGTTTATATCATCAAAAAAACAATCATCATCGTACCAGAACAAAGTGTTTTTATTAAAGAAAGATTAGGTGTTTTGAATGGAGTTTTAAAATCGGGGTTTTATTTTATGATCCCTTTTGTCGACCAAATTCGGTACAGACAAAATCTCAAAGAACAAACCATTGATATCGATCCACAAGTTTGTATCACAAAAGACAACGTATCCGTAGAAGTGGATGGAGTTTTGTATCTAAAAGTCATCGATGGTGAAAAGGCTTCTTACGGAATTGATAACTTTATGTTAGCTACCACCCAACTTGCACAAACCACACTTCGCTCTGAAATTGGTAAGTTAATTTTTGATAACTTACTTTCCGAAAGAGATGAAATCAATGGTCGTGTTGTTTCTAATATTGATAGGGCCACAGACCCTTGGGGTATCAAAGTCACTCGTTATGAGATCCGCAACATCACACCTCCAAAACAAATTTTGATTGAGATGGAAAACCAAATGAAATCAGAACGGGAACGCCGAGCTGAGATCACCATTTCACAAGGAGAAAAAGAATCTCGAGTCAATCATTCCGTTGGCGAAAGACAAGAATCCATCAATATCTCCGAAGGGGAAAAAATCCGTTTGGTGAATGAAGCAGACGGTCGTGCACAGGAAATCACACTCATCTCCAATGCGACTGCAAAAGGCCTTCAACTCATCTCAGAAGCCATTAGTAAAAAAGGTGGAAAGGAAGCAGTGAGTTTACAAATCACGCAGGAGTACTTGGATGCACTTGGGCATATCTTAAAAACATCCAAAACAACTGTTGTACCAGAAACCTTAGCCAATATCGGTGGAGTGTTCGAAGGGCTTTCCAAAATCACAACTAAAATCCCACAGGTAGGAGAATAAAATGGAATTTGTTTATTTAGCATTTTGGGCCGTTGTTGCCATCTATTTGATTTATAAAATCTTCCGTTGCATTCGCATCATCCCTGCACAAGATGTTCTCATTGTCGAAAGGCTTGGAAAGTATTCCCGTTCCTTACGAGCAGGTTTTCACATCCTCATCCCGTTCATTGACAGGGATGCGTATTACCACACATTGAAAGAACAATCGATTGATGTCCAACCGCAGATTTGTATCACACATGATAACGTCCAAGTAAAAGTAGATGGTGTGATTTACTTAAAAATCATCGATCCAGTGCGCGCCTCTTATGGAATCGAAGACTTTCAATTTGCTGCCATCCAACTAGCACAAACAACAATGCGTTCGGTGATTGGAACCATGGAACTTGACAAAACCATCGGGGAAAAAGACTTAATCAACTCAACCATTGTCGCAGCGATTGACCAAGCATCAGAACCTTGGGGGATCAAAGTGAATCGATACGAAATTTTAAATATTGTTCCACCTAAATCTGTGTTAGATGCCATGGAGAAAGAGAAAAAAGCACAAATTGCAAAACGTTCCCAGGTACTTTTGTCGGAAGGGGAAAGAGATGCTCGTATCAACCGCTCCCTCGGATTTAAAGAGGAAGCAGTGAACAAATCGGAAGGGGAAAAACAACGAAGGATCAACTCAGCAGAAGGTAAGGCAACAGAAATTGAAGCTTTGGCTGTCGCAACTGCCAAAGGGATTGAAGCCATTGCAGGTGCCATTTCCGACCAAGGTGGTGCATCAGCCATCAAACTCCAAATCACCAAAGCCTTTATCCAAAACTTCTTACACGTAGCAAAAGAAAGTACGGAAATTCTCATCCCAGCAGATGTAATGAATTTACCAACTCTCATTGCCAACCTAACAGAAGCCAAAAAACCAAAGGCATAGTTTTATCGCCTAACGAAATGACTCCGGTGGGTCTTCCTCCGGAGTTTCCGAAAACAATCGAAAACTTGGTTTTGCCATGGCTTGTGCAGCAAGTGACAGAAGTAAAGCTTCATTGTCATCAGGTCCAATTCGATTGGCATGGATCACCCCACACCCTTTACAGCGGTGTAAAATTACCCATTCACCCTTTCTTACCCAAATGGAAATGGCTTCCATCTTACTCCCACAGATCGCCGCTCTGTCACCAGGTGTATTGTCCAAATGAAGGCTTGTTAGGCAATTGGGACAATGGTTTCGTTGGTCGGTTCCAAACCCAGGAGGGAATACCATTTGTTTGCATTCCACACATCGGAACTCTTCCGTATCCGAACGAAACCGGTGAGATTTTTTTTTGACATGAGAAAAAGAGTTTTCCTCGTCTTCGTCTTCAAAACGTTTTTTCTTAGAAATTTTTTGGAAATTCGTTTGGTCAATGTTACGTGACATACCCAGTTTTTGCGGCAAAACAAAAAGGGACACCAAAACAGTTGATGAGAGGGAGTAAACCGCCTGCGCGAAGATAGCCGCCTCCTAATGTAATTTAGGCGGGGTATCCAAAACAAGATCACCGTTTTGGCGGTCTACACAATGGCTAGAGTTAACATAGAATTACAAACTGTTCGGTTTGAGAATTTCCGTCAAGGAGAATCCTTTGTTAATTTTTTACAAAGGAAATAACAATTCTGGCCTTCCGGATAATTGGGAATCATGCCTACTTCTTCATACCCAAGTTTGGTATAAAATTTGGGAGCTTGGAATCCAAAGGAATACCCAAATACCAGATTTGCTCCCAATCGTTTTGCTTCTGTTTCAATCTCTTGTAGGAGTTTTGTTCCTAAATCCTGTCCACGTTTTTCCTCGGCAACCCAAAGTAATTGTAAGTTTAATCCCTTGAAGAAGAGATAACAAAGAGAAGCTGCGATGAGTGTGTCCCCTTCCTTGACTAAAATGGCAAAAAATTCTTTCGAAGCGAGAGACTCATCCCCTAACTTAGAGATGCTGTAATCATGTAAACGTTTCCAAAGGTCTTCTTGTAAAGATTCTGAAGGATTGGTGATCCTTTCGATTTGGTATTCGAACTTATTAGTTTCCAAGGGTGAAACATCCTTCCCAACTTAAAATGAAATCAACGGGCTTATAAAAAGGCTGGACCACCCAAACGTTCCATCGGATCCACAATCTGGGTGATTTGGATTCCGTAATAATCATCTAGTACGATGAGTTTCCCTCGTCCAACAAGTTTTCCATTGGCTAGGATATCGAGTTCTTCCCCAATGTTTTTGTCGAGTTCGACAACTGTCCCTTCAGTGAGTTGTAAAACATCTTTGATGAACATTGTGGTTCTACCAAGTTCAATTGTCAGTTGTAAGGTGACATCCAGTAGAAGGTTGAGGTTTGCAGTATTATTACCTGAACTGGATTGGGCTTTTGCCTGGCCCCTAGTTGGTGCTGGGGTTGCACTTGGTCCTAGGGCGGCTGCAATGTCGGCAAAGGAAGGTCCATTGTCATCTCCTCCACCACCGCCGACCAAAGCATCCAGGTCGTCGAGTCCACCACCACCTCCGCCAGAACCACCACCCGCAGGTGTGCTCCCGCCGCTAAATCCACCGAGTAGCGCGTCTATGTCTTCTTGTGATAGTGAACCTTCACCCATAATCCTACAACCTCTACAATGTATTCGTCGGAGGAAATCAAAATCCTTCCTTGAAAAAAAAGCCAATCTTCCCTATTTTGTTCCTTATGTCCAGTTCCACCCCTGCCTTGGATTTTTTTAAGGCCAAAGACCTATTTGCTACAGAGCTAAAACAGGCAAATTACCAATTTGTACAAGAAAAAGAAGAAACCATCTTTCGGTTCCGCCAAAATGCAGTGGGAAAGGAAAAAATCTTAGATTGCCTGGGGATCGTTCGGAACTACATTGAAAATTTCCGGATTTATAATTTTGAAGATGGTTACTTAAGTTTACAGACATTAGGTGACAATTTATTCGAACCGCAAAAGAACTTATCTGCAAGATTTCGCATTCGATTTTCATTTAAATCAGACCTCAAAGTGGAATGTTCGAAGTTAGGAGATTTTTCCACAAAAGAAATACAAACAATCATCCATCTTTTTCAATTTTTGAAATTAGAGGGAGGCACAACAAAAGACCCTAGGTCTATTTTGGAACCTCTCGGTGTGGAAGTTTATGATCCCATTTTAGAAAAAGCAAAAGGAAACGATTTAGGTTTTGATTCTGTTTTTGGTTATGATTCTGTAAAAGAACAAATCTTAGAAAGTTTGGTTTTCCCCCTCAGACAACCAGAACCATTCCTTGAAATTACAAAACTAACACGAATGAAACCAACAGGAAACCTACCGAGGGCAGTATTATTTGAAGGGGAACCTGGAGTCGGAAAAACCAGCATGGCAAAAATAGTTTCCCATCTTTGTGGTGTGCCAATGGTCTATGTTCCCATCGAATCCATATTGAGTAAGTACTACGGAGAATCTTCTCAAAACCTAGCGATGGTATTTGATGCATCCGCTTTGTTTCCAAAGTGTATTTTATTTTTAGATGAAATAGATTCCCTTGCAACTTCACGAGAAGACGGACTTTATGAAGCCACACGGAATTTACTAAGTGTTTTACTTCGAAAACTGGATGGTTTTGCAGAAAAAACAGGCACAATCACCATTGGGGCAACCAATCGTAAAGAGGACCTTGATTCTGCCCTTTTGTCCCGTTTTGACAGAAAAATCAAATTTCCCCTTCCAAACAGAGAAGAAAGGACTAAAATCCTGGAGGGATATGCCAAACAATTGGACCAGAAGGAAAGGGAACAGATCGCTGATTTGTTAACAGGAGCCTCAGGGAGGAATTTAAAGGACTATTGCGATTATGTGGAAAGGCGATGGATCACCAAAAATTGGAAACATTTGGAACAGTTGACCGCCCCAGGATTGCCATTTTATTTGGAATCCTTTCCAGATTTTGGATGGAAACTCTAAAAAGAGAGAGATTCGGCTTCAATCTTATTCAGGATTTTACCGATACTATTTACAGGATATTTGTTTACGCCCATGGGACGTTCCTTGGTATCCTCAAATTAACCTTTTAGGAAGATTCGGACATGAAAATAAAATTAATTCTCCCCATTTTACTACTTAGCATTGGGGTTTTCGCTCAAACTGGTAGCTCAGAAACAGGCTCTACTTCTGCTGGAATCGATCCTTCTCAATCAGGGAAATCGATGGCTGATACAGAAAAAGAACTCGATGATAATATCTCTGAAGTGAACAAACGCCTTCGCCTTCATACTGTTCTTTTCAAAATGAAAGTAAGAACTCTTCCACACAAAACTGTATTGTACAAAGGTAAACCAAGTGCAGACGGAGAACGTTGTGAAGTAGCAGATAAACAAGAGGCACAAGATAACACTTGTTTGCACCTTGAAGTATTTGATTTTGTTGGAAGTGAAGATGGAAAATCTTCTAAAAACTTAGGTGCAAAATTCAAAAAAATGGAACTCTTTTTTGAAGGATCTAACAACGCAGATCCAGATCCAAGAAAAGAACAACCACGGAACCTTACTAAGGTGAGAACTTACATTTACCAAAACAATTTTGTTTTAGAAGATAAGATAATTTCTGTGATTGCTGACGTAGCTCCTAATGGTGATCCAGCACATAATGACAAAATTGAATTGTTTTACCAACACGATGATTATCCAGTTTGGGGAACTCCAGAAACACCTTCTGAAAAAGGAGTTGGTAAATACATTCTTGCAAACGTGGAAAACACAAAATCAAACCCAATTCGAAATAACTTTAAAAAACAATTTTATTTCAAAAACCTAGATTATTTTGATAAACTATTCACAAAAATCTTTGATTATAATGATCGTGATTCAAACAAACATTATAAGAAAAACGTTGAAGCATTGAAAAGTTCTTTGAAATACTAAGAACATACAGGTTCTTAATTGAATCGCGTAAAACAATGTCCGAATTGTTCCACGATGTTACGGTTCCCTGTTACGCAGGGAACCATTTTGGTTCAATGTCCCGTCTGCTCTCACCGATTTACTTTTGATCCGGAAATAGAACAAGAAGACAGTTTCAGTTCCCACGAAGTAGAAATCCCCTCTTTTCAATTTAAACCAACATTCCAAAATTATAAAGATCTGATTTTTGATTTACTGTATGCACCGATTGATTATCTAAAATCAAAACGTGGGAAACAGAAAAAAGAAATTCCATGGATACCAATTCTTCTTTTTTCCATACTTTTATTGTATGTTTGGAAATGGTCCAATTCAGAAGCCAATCTGGACAGAAAAAACAATCAGCAAGATCCATTTTTCCAAGAAGAATCACCAAAAGATTTCCCACCTGATTTTGAAGGACCATCTATCGAATCAGATGAAGAAGAAATATTACCCAAAGAACCTAAAAAACCGAGTATCGAGATTTAAATTTTGAATTGGATACTGATTCAAAAGGAAGAGTTACGTATAGATGAATCAGTATCCCTAACAGACGAACGTCATAACCATATCAGAACCATCTTAAAAAAAAGACCTGACGATGAGGTGCAGGTTGTGATTCAGAATGAAGGGAATTTTGTGTTTCGAGTCCTTCAAATCAAGGAAACCGAATCAATCCTTATCAAAAAAGAATCCGTTTCGCTAATGTTCAACCCTTTACCTATCCACTGTTTTTTTTCGTTACCTAGACCACAGACAGCAAAAAAGATCCTTCACCTAGCAGGCGCATACGGAATTAACTCACTTAGTTTTTTTGCGACGGAAACAAAAAACAAAGAATATTGGACTTCACCAATTTACACAAAGGATTGGAATCAGTGGATTTATACAGGAATGAGCCAAACTGGAAATGCACATTTTCCAATGGTTCAGTTTGGGCAGAAAAAAAATTGGAAAGAGTTTCTTGCGACTTGGGATGGGAACGTTTTTGTGATGGATCGAATCGGGAAATTTGATATCAAAACCGACAATGAACCTTTGGATCATTTGCAAAACACACTTTTTGTTTTTGGTCCAGAATCAGGTTGGAATGAAGACGATATGAAATATTTTAACCAGTTACAATACAAAACAATGACATTAGGGAATATCAATCTACGAACAGAGTTTGCTTTCTCTTCTCTATTGTATTTTTTGTTTAGAAACTAATTCCACCTGATACAAGAAAACGAATTTCATCGATACTAAGGAAAGTTTTCTCACTCGAGTCTAGATAATACTTACGATAATTTTGAAGCCTTAGGACAATTGGTCCAAATGCTTTAGAAATTTCAGCAGCAGCTTGAGTATTATTATCCATTTCAAAAGCTTTTCCTTGCGAATCAAACCCCTTCTTTGTATAGTAAAAAGACATGAGAAAGGAAGAACCTAGCGGAATATAGGCTGCAGCAAACACACGTTTGTTTCCTTTGATTCCATAATCTTCCACAGCAAATTCAAATCCAAGATGATAAAAATTCACATAAATTGTATGATAATAACCAGTCACCTTTGCATTGGATTGGTTTTCTAAATAATCATATTTAGGACGGATAGGAGCAGAAACTGGAAATTTTTGAAATCGTTCCACTTCATAAAAACTATCAAAATACATGGGAGCATAATTGGCAGTCATTTGGCGAAACTCAGGTTTCAAAATGACATTTAGATCCTTTGTCCCCAATCGAAAGATAGAACCATAGTGGGCACCTTGTGCACCATCCAATCCTTTGATTTTATTAAAATCTACATAAGGTGTAAATTCAACGAATGGAAGATTTAAAAGTCTATATTCAATATCCATTCCTTCGATGGAAGCTCTCGTAACTTCAGTAGTTTTTGGGTTGTCTAATTTTTTCTCAGTTACAGGAGAACCATTTGTGTTGTAAGCCATTTGAACAGGTGCTTGCCTATCCCAAGCTTGTGTATAACCGATAGTCAAACGATTGTACCAAGGGTCATTGTCGACAAGTTCCATACGAGAATCTTTACTAACAGGACGGATTTCTTTTTTGCGAAGTTCTTCTGCTTTTTTCTTTTGAATTTCTTCAGCACCAGCTTCTTCTTCTACACTGAGTCGTCCCGATTCATCGAGAACGTTTCCTCTTAAGTCCATTAAGTAAACAAGATCTGCTGATTTATCAAATAAAGAGTATAATGATCTTCCAATCGCAAGTGGTTTGATATAAACCCTTGCGGCATTCACTTCAAAGTTTACAACGGAATTGGCAAAGTATTGTACTCCACCATAATCGGTATTCAAATCGGCCATTACACCAGGGTTATAGGAATCAAAACGAGAAGAACTTTGGTATTTGTTAACAATCGTTCCATGCCCAATGTAACCATCTACCATCTTACCAGTATAAGCTGAATAAGTTACCTTTCCTGGAACTTGTTGGTTATACGTTCCATACGAAATATAATTGAGAACTCTTGCATAATCGTTACGACTATTGTAATCCATTTCACGGATTTTACCAGCTTTACTCTCTAATTGAAGAGGTTCTTTATCAACTGCGAGAACATTGATGGGAAGTGAAAAAGAATAACCAAATTGGCTACCATGATTAAAAGTAAAATTGGGGGAAATGTATCCGTAATAATCTTTCTGGAAACTGGATCCACCAGCATCAAATTGGACAGCAGAGGCTCGTCTTCCCTCTGTACCGGTCGGAACCCACACTTGGGCGATGAGGGTTTGTGTTACAAGAATTTGTGTAACGAGTCCCAAACAGAGATAACGACAAAACTTACCCACGATACGTTCATTATCGTATGATCTTCCATCGAAAATAAGAAATAATCTCTTACCGGTGTATCCAATAAAACAGAAATAAATTCTATTTTATTGGAGATTTTGTTGACAAATGAGAATGCATGAGAAAACTAGGCGATACCATCGGGGGAATCTATGCCACGCCAATACAAACCAGAAACCATTGCACTCCACGGAGGCCAAGAGCCGGACCCAACCACTACGTCCCGTGCCGTGCCTTTATACCAAACAACATCCTATGTTTTCAAAGACACAGACCATGCAGCGAGATTATTCGGTCTGCAAGAGTTTGGAAATATTTACACACGACTTATGAATCCAACAACGGATGTGTTGGAAAAACGTGTTGCTGCTTTGGAAGGTGGTGTTGCTGCTCTTGCAACAGCTTCTGGTCAAAGTGCTGAGATGTTAGCGCTTCTTAATATTGTGGAAGCTGGCCAAGAAATTGTCGCCTCTTCTTCGTTATATGGCGGAACCTATAACTTACTCCATTATACATTTCCAAAATTGGGAATCAAAGTTCATTTTGTTGATCCTTCCAATCCTGAAAATTTCAAAAAAGCATCCAATGACAAAACACGTGCTTTTTATGCGGAAACTTTAGGGAATCCAAAATTAGATACACTTGATATTGCTGCTGTTAGTAAAGTCGCAAAAGAAGTGGGAGTTCCACTTGTCATCGATAACACAATGCCTTCTCCCTATCTTGTAAACCCGTTGAAACATGGGGCAGATATTGTGGTTCATTCCCTAACAAAATTCTTAGGAGGCCATGGAACATCGATTGGTGGTATCATCATTGATGGTGGAAGTTTTAATTGGGGGAATGGGAAATTTAAAAATTTCACAGAGCCAGATCCATCTTACCATGGTTTGAAATTCTGGGAAGTCTTTGGAAAATTTGAACCATTCGGTGGTGTCAATATTGCATTTATTTTAAAAGCTCGTGTGCAAGGTTTACGTGACTTAGGGCCTGCCATTTCTCCTTTCAATGCTTGGCAAATTTTACAAGGTGTGGAAACTCTTCCACTTCGAATGGAACGCCATTCCCAAAATGCGCTCAAAGTAGCTGAATTTTTACAAAAACATCCAAAAGTGGAATGGGTGAATTATCCAGGCCTTCCTTCTGACAAAAACTATGCGACTGCGAAAAAGTACCATGAACGTGGACTATTTGGAGCAATTGTAGGTTTTGAAATCAAAGGTGGTGTGGAAAAAGCTAAAAAGTTCATTGATGGACTCGAACTCTTTAGTTTACTCGCTAACATTGGTGATGCGAAATCATTAGCAATTCACCCAGCGTCAACAACACACCAACAGTTAACCAGTGAAGAACAAATCTCTGCCGGTGTGACACCAGGGTTTGTCCGACTCAGTGTTGGTTTAGAAAACTTGGATGACATTCTAGTAGACTTAGAAGAGGCATTAAAAAATATCTGATAATACTATGCCTACCTCCGAAACAAATGAATTTTTTCACGGATCAGTAGGTGTTGTACAGACAAATATTGTCACGTTTGAATCGTTAACTCTTGAGGGGGGTGAAACCATCACTCCTCTTGAGATCGCTTATGAAACTTACGGTACTCTCAACGATAAAAAAGACAATGCCATCTTAGTATGCCATGCTCTTTCTGGCGATGCACACGCTGCTGGTTTCCATGAGGGTGACAAACGACCTGGATGGTGGGATTATTACATCGGACCTGGCAAAGCGTTTGATACCAATCGTTATTTTATTATCTCTTCTAATGTCATAGGTGGTTGTAAGGGATCCAGTGGGCCATTGAGTTTCAATGGCAAAACAGGCAAACCATTTCAATCCACCTTTCCTTTTGTTTCTATAGGTGATATGGTCAATGCACAGGAAAAATTAATCCGCCATTTTGGAATCCATAAATTATTCGCAGTTGCGGGTGGATCAATGGGAGGAATGCAAGCCCTACAATGGTCAGTCGCTTATCCCGATCGTTTAAAAAACTGTATCGTCATGGCATCTTCTTCCGAACACTCTGCCCAACAAATTGCTTTTAATGAAGTGGGAAGGCAAGCAATCTTATCCGACCCCAATTGGAACCAAGGTTTGTATACCCAAGAAAAACGGCCATCAAAGGGACTCGCTCTAGCTCGTATGATGGGTCATATCACTTATCTGAGTGATGAAATGATGCGCGAAAAATTTGGTCGTAAACCTCCGAAAGGAAACATCCAATCTACCGATTTTGCAGTGGGTAGTTATTTGATCTACCAAGGGGAATCCTTTGTTGATCGATTTGATGCTAATTCTTATATTTATGTTACAAAAGCATTGGACCACTTTAGTTTGGGTACAGGGAAAGAACTCACAAAGGTATTATCGAAGGTTAGGTGTCGCTTTTTAGTCATTGCATATACCTCTGATTGGTTATACCCACCTTACCAATCGGAAGAAATCGTTAAGTCATTGGAAGTAAATGCGGTTCCAGTGAGTTTCATTGAACTGAATAATCCCGCAGGACATGATAGTTTTTTATTGCCTAGTGAAGAACAAGATTCTATTTTGAGAGATTTTTTAAGTGCAACAGATGAAGGAGGATTCTTTTGAATATCCATACAAATGAAGCGCTTGGTTTAGATTTAAAGAATAGGCCTGATATATCCTACATTGCAAATCTCATCAAACCTGGTGAAAGGGTTTTAGATTTAGGATGTGGGTATGGTGAACTTATGTTGATCTTAAAAAACAAAGGAGTTCGAGTACAAGGCATTGAAAAAGACGATAAGTGTATCATCCAATGTGTAAAAAAAAGTCTATATGTCCACCATGGAGATATAGACGATGGATTAAAACATCACCTAGACCATAGTTTTGATTTTGTCATCTTAAACCAAACCATACAACAAACGTTAAATCCGGGTGACATCATTAAAGAATGTTTGCGTATTGGTAAACAGGTCATCATTGTGTTTCCTAATTTTTCTCATTGGCAAATCAGAACTTCGATTTTGCTAAGTGGAAAAACACCTGTAACGGATTTAATGCCCTTCCATTGGTATGACACTCCAAACTTACATTATCTTTCAGGAAAGGATTTTGAAGACTTCTGTGAATTCGAACGTATCAAAATCTTACACAAGGCATTTTTCAATCGTACTCGTCAAATTAAGTTATTTCCTAACCTATTTGCAACTCTAGCGCTATTTGTTATACGAGCTTAAAATTAAGTAACTTACATTCGAAACAATTAGGAATTTTGGATTTCTAATGTCTATGAGGAATGGATACAATTTTTGAGGTGTTCGGTTTGACTCGGTAGGTATACGATCCCCGCCCTAGTCGAACTGGGTGGGGTTATCCACCCGCCACCCAATACGACCTATCTATCACAAAACACAAAAAATCAAAACCACAACTTGGTTCTCTCAAATTTTTAAATAAAAAAGTTCATGTTTATGCAAAAAAACCCGGCAATCACTCCGGGTTTCTTAGCTGTACGGCGATCGAAGGATCATTTCATATATCGATCTTTTTGAAAATTCCTTTAGGAAATTCAAACGAAATAGGAAAAATGAATTCATAACTTTCATTTTCCAAAATTCAAAATTATTTTATTTCTCATTTAAATTAAATATTCAAACAGATTTTCATCTTCATTGATAACAGTAAAATTTAATCTGTATTCTTTCATCCGCATTAGTAAACTTTGGAAATCATCTTTTGATTTTAACTCAATACCAATGAGTGCGGATCCTGATTCTTTATTGTTTTTTTGGATAAATTCAAAACGAACTATATCGTCATTTGGTCCTAAGATTTCATTTACGAATTGTTTCAGGGCTCCTGGTTTTTGTGCAAATCGAACAATAAAATACTGCTTCAGTCCCTCAAAGAGTAAGGACCTTTCTTTGATTTCTTGCATCCGATCTATATCATTGTTTCCACCACTTAAGATGCAAACGATTGTTTTCCCGCGAATGACTTCTTTGTATTCATCTAAGGCAGCGATACTGAGAGCACCAGCAGGTTCACTCACAATGGCATCTAAATTATAAAGATTTAAAATTGTCGTACATACTTTTCCTTCCGGAATTAAGACCAAATCACTCAAAACAGATTGGCAAATTGGAAACGTAAGTTCCCCCACTTTTTTGACAGCTGCCCCATCGACAAATTTATCAATTTTCTCCAAAGAGATTGGTTTTCCTACTTTCAATGCTTCTTTCATTGATGGTGCACCCTTTGGTTCTGTTCCAATTATCTTTGTGAGTGGTGAATGATTTTTAAAATAAAAACCTACACCAGCACATAATCCTCCTCCGCCGATTGGCAAAAACAAATAATCAATATTTGAAAGCTCAGCTAAAATTTCTTTTCCGACAGTACCTTGACCTTCCATGATTTTAACATGATCAAAAGGCGGGATAAACGACATTTTCCTTTCATTTGCATATCCAATTGCTTCCTTTTGGCATTCATCAAATGTATCACCTATGAGTTTGATCTCAATAAAATCACCACCAAACATACGAACTTGATTTATCTTTTGTTTAGGGGTAACTTCTGGCATATAAATGACTCCAAAAATTTGAAGTAATTTACATGAATACGCTACTCCTTGTGCATGATTGCCAGCACTTGCACATACTACTCCATTTTTTCGTTCCTCCAAAGTTAAACTTTGGATCATATTATAAGCCCCTCTAATTTTATAGGAACGAACAACTTGTAAATCTTCCCGTTTGATATACACCTGGGCACCATACAGCTCCGACAATCGAGAATGAAATTGTAAGGGAGTGTGATTGATGATGGGTTTTAATATCTGATATGCGAAGTCAATCTCTAATTCCATCGGTTATTTTAAGATCTCTAAAATTTCACTTGATGACTTTGATTTTGCAATATCGTATGCTGTAAGTCCTTGGTTGTTTTTTATATTTTTATCCGTTCCTCTTTTTAATAAATACTCAACGATTTCTTTATTTTGATTTGCAGTAGCCCAATGAAGAACAGTATCACCCTGGTTTGTTTTCTCATTCAAATTCCATTTTTTAAGGGAGTCTATGTATTTTACCAAACCCACGTCATTTAAATAAACTGCATAAGTAAGAGCATTAAATCCATTTTTATCTCTAAATTGATAATCCACTTTTTTTTCTATCAAATACTCATAGATCTCCCAATTCGCACGCACATTTAATGCATGTTGGAAAAGATTCAATTCATATGCATTGTTCTCATCAACCAAAATGATGTAGGTGTCATTTTGGATACTACCGCTTGTAAAAAGTTCTCTCAATTTTGGTAAGTCATTTTTGGTAATTGCTATAAAAGCGAGTCTTGGTCCGAATGATTCCTCGCGTGTTACATCATAGATTTCAATCGAAGGTTGTTTGTTCTTCAGTGTATATAAAATACTAAACATAAACGATCCCTTTTTATCGCCGGTGGGAATCTCCAAGGATGCTTTTTTGTTTATTTGAATCGTTGTTTTCGCACTTGCGTTTTCACTCGAATATGAATCCGACCTTCGTGATTCACCTGTTGTTAGGTTAACACTTGCATTAATTCGATGGATCGAACGACCAAAAGAAAATGCTATTACTGCATCATTCGGACTAAGTTTTTCAATACAACCAGCTAAAGTAGTTGATCTATTCATAATAAAAAAATCTGGTTCGACAACAGTAAGCCAAGTTATCTTACAATTTGGATTTGGTTTGACGTTATCGATGACTTGAAATTTTGGAATTGTTTTGCAACTAACGGAAAGTAGAAGTAAAAATAGAGCCCAGTCTTTTTTCATATGATAAAAAATAGGTTATTTTCGATTTTGTCAAATCAAAAAGGAAAGTAAACAGTTGAGTTGGAATCTTAGAATTTGATGAAAGAATTTGGTATCGAATTAAAACAATAAAAAAGAAAATCGAGAAACCGAAGTCCAGGCCCCAACCACCCTGCCCGGAACTTTGGTTTCTCTTATCCTATTACTGGAGCAATCTCATCACTGACTGAGACTTCATGTTTGCTTGCGCAAGCATTGATGTAGCAGCCTGAGTTAAGATTTGGTATCTCGTGAAGCTGGTCATTTGTTCAGCCATGTCAGTATCACGGATACGAGACTCAGAAGCTTGTGTGTTTTCATAAGCATTCATAAGTCCTTTCGCAGCATGCTCCATACGGTTGTAATAAGCACCAAGGTCAGCTCTTTGTTTAGAGATCACTCTTAGGGCATCATCACAAAGTCCGATTACGGAGTTTGCTTTCCCTGCAGTCGAAAGAGAGATGAAAGTAAGAACCGTAGGGTTTCTTAATCCCAATGCCGCAGTGTTCATTGTTTCAATGTACACGCGCTCTCTTTGGTGCATGTTAGCTCCAATATGGAACCACATACTAGCAGTTGGGTTGAGTCGAGCAAAAGCTCCTGTAAGCAGTTTCATTTTGTTGAATTCTGCTTGAGAAGCAATACGATCGATCTCGTCCACTAGCTGTGAAACCTCGACTTGGATCTGTTGTCTATCTTCTTCCGAGTAGATACCGTTCGCAGCTTGCACCGCGAGTACACGAACACGTTGAACGATTTCGTGTGTTTCTTGAAGATATCCTTCCGCCGTTTGAATGAGGGACATACCATCTTCAGTATTCTGTTCTGCACGTCGAAGACCAGCAATCTGAGTTCTCATTTTCTCAGACACTGCAAGTCCAGATGCGTCATCTCCGGCTTTGTTAATACGCATACCAGAAGACAACTTTTCGATATCTTTGCTCAGGTTCGCGTCGTTAGACTTCAAAGTTCTGTGTGCAAAGATCGCACTTACGTTGTGGTTGATAATCATCCGGGTTCCTCCTTGAATCCGTTCTCTCACCGCTCAAAGTTTTCACCTTGAACCCAAGAAATTGATGAATTTTCGAAATGGCCATCCTTGGCCTTTTCAAGATAAGGATCGGTCATTCTGGGAGGGAGGATAATAGGGAAAATGAAATAAAATTTGAATAAAAACAGAACTTCCCCTTTTCTAAAATATGTCCTAGGAATTCTATGGAAATGGACTTGAGTGAAAAGGTAGGTTTTTCGTGTTAGAAACGGTTTATTTAGCAAACCCACGAGGTTTTTGTGCAGGTGTCAAATATGCAATTTCTTATGTGGAACAAGCTTTTGAAGAAAATTCAGGTGAACCTCTTTATGTAAGAAAGGAAATCGTCCACAACCAACGAGTCGTGGAAGAAATGAAAAAAAAAGGAATCCAATTCATAAGTGAACTTAGCGAAGTTCCCGATGGGGCAACGGTGGTATTCTCTGCACATGGAGTTTCCCCCGAAGTGGTTAAAGAAGCCACCGATCGGAAAATGAAAATTGGAGATGCCACCTGCCCACTTGTCACAAGGGTTCATAAAAAAGCACGAAACATCAAAGACAGCCACCAAATCATCTATATTGGACACAGGGGCCACGACGAGGCAATTGGAACCATGGGAGAGGCAAAGATGTTCCTTGTGGAGTCACCAGAAGATGTGGAAAGTTTAAAAGGAAAAATCTCTTTAGACAAACCACTTACCTATTTGATGCAAACCACCCTTTCCGTAGCAGATACAAAAAGTATTGTCAAAAAAATTGAAGATGTTTTCCCCTTTGTGGAACACCCTCAAAAAGATGATATTTGTTATGCGACAACGGAAAGACAAGATGCCGTACAAAAAATGTTAGAATCTGTAGATGCCATGTTAGTCATCGGTGCGGAAAACTCATCGAACTCTGTTCGACTTTGCCAATTGGCAAAAAAAACTCGTCCTGCAAGTTTTCAAATTTCGAAAAAAGAAGATGTTAATCCAAATTACATCATAAACCAAGGAATCAAAACTTTAGGGATTACTGCTGGTGCATCAAGCCCACAAGTATTGGTCGATGAAATCGTAGCAGAAATTCTAAAACATTTTCCCGATGCTAAAGTATCCCTTTATCCAGAGAGCCGTGAAGATACAATGAGTTTCAAACTGCCCAAGGAACTCTTAAAACAATTTTAAATATGATCCAAGATCCCTTGTCATTATTTAAGGCCTCTTTGGAGGGAAATGACTGGGGAACTGCCATTTTACAGATCAATTTAAAAGAAAAAGTCTATGATGTTTTATTAAAAAACTCTATCTTCTCACGATTAGAGAAAGAATTCGACTTACCCAATTTTTTAAAAAACAAGATTTCTCATAAAGATTTTAATACAGAAATCATTTATAAAACAGATGGAAAAGTTTTAGAAACATCGTTTGGGCATTTTGATTATCCCACAAACTCAAAAGAAATACAATTTACAAAGTTTTTTATACGAGACATTACAATCAAACAAAAACAAGAAGAGGAAATTGCTTGGAGGCTTCGGTTTGAATTGGGAGTTGCTTCATCCATACAAATCCTCATCCAAAAACCTTCCATCCGTGAAAGTTTACCCCAAGCACTTTACCAACTTTTATATTTTACAGAAATGGATTCGATCTTCTTTTTAAAAAATATCGGGAACGATGAATCAGATCGATTTGAAATTTGGGTGAATGAAAGAAAATCAACCGAACACCCGTTACTTCCAAAAAAATTCGAAACACTAGATTGGAAAAAAGAAGGGATCAACAGATGGCTCCACAAATTAAAAAATGGAAAAATTCTTTACCTAAAAAAAGAAAAAGCATTACCAAAAGAACATTGGTATTTTGAAGAATCAAAGGTAGAGTCGATTTTGTTCATTCCTGTCAAATTCGAAAATAAATTCCTCGGAATTATGGGATTCCAAAAATATGTTCCCAATTTTGTGATCCAACATGAAAATTTACTCATTTACCAAACTCTTAGCCGTTGGATGGGATTGTTTGTCCAAAGGGATTCTGATTTAACGGAACTTAACCGTTATAAATCTACATTAGAATCTTTAATCTTAGAAAGAACTTTGGATTTATCGAGAACCAAAGAAGAATTAGAACGTGCCTACAAAGCCAAAACAGAATTTTTAGCCCATGTCAGCCATGAACTTCGTACCCCGCTCAATTCGATCATTGGATTTTCGAAACTGATCCAGTTACCCGAAGATGATGTTACTGGCAAAGAGTATCTTCAGTACATTTACTCAGGTGGAACGAGACTTCTTAAGATGATCAATGAAATTCTCGGTTTGATGAAAATTGAATCAGGTCAAATCAACATTTTGTACTCGGAATTCAAACCGGAAGAAATCTGCAGACAAAGTTTAGAATTAATCCAACCACAAGCAAATGCCAAAGGGATGGAAATCCGTTTTTTCCCACCCATCCAATCGAAGCTGATTCGATCCGATAGTGGGAAAATCCAACAAATCCTCTTAAATTTACTTTCGAATGCGATTAAGTATGGAGATCATTCTTATGTCGAATTCCATTGTGAATGGTCCGATTTTGGAGTGAATTTTTCTATTCGCGATTTTGGACCAGGCATTTCACAAGAAGACCAAAAACGGATCTTTCATAGTTTCACAAGACTAAACGATGATGGAAAAATCGAAGGAACAGGTCTTGGTCTTTCCATTTCACAAGGACTCGCAGAAAAATTGGGCGGGAATATTACCCTTTTATCCAACCTCGGAGAAGGTTCCACTTTTATACTCAATATACCCGAAAATATTAAATAAAGGTATTGAACGAATTAGGAAACTCGAATAGAATTTCCGATATTCTATATGGTGGAACCAATCGATACGACATATTTTTCTGTTTCCAAAACAGAACACCAACGTAGGCCCAAAGAACCTATCCTCATCATTGAAGATAAAAAAGAAAATCAGGTTCTCTTAGAAGGAATCTGTAAACGGGTAGGCATTTCATACGAAGTTGCTGAAAACGGGAAAATTGCCTTAGAAATGGCAAAATATAAGTCGTATAGCCTCTATTTGGTGGACTTGATGATGCCCGTGATGGATGGGAAAACATTCATCGCCGAACAACGGAAAATTGATCCTAGATCGGTTTTTATGGTGCAAACCGCCATCGACCAAACAGAGGAAATCATCGAAATTATGAAAATGGGAGTTTATGATTACCTAATCAAACCTCTCCACGTAGAAATTGTTGCCGATCGTCTGGAAAAAGCATTAGAATACGTCTACTTAAAACGGATGGAAGCAGTTCTGATTGATGAAGAATCCAAAGAATTAAAAAGCCAATTAGAATGGCTCAATTATAAAGAGTCTCATCGCAAAACCAATGAAGTGAATTCGGAACTCAATTCAATTTTGAATTTAAAAACCACGCTCATGCAAGGTTCTGGCCTTGGTGCTATGACTACTATTATTGATTCAATCGAAAACATGAAAACGGTTGAGAATGGAAATTATATCATTCCAAAGGATTTTTGGGATTTACTTTCTGAAAACCAAGAACATAACAAAACAATGTTAAAAGGCTTGGATATGGCTGTTGAAACGATCCAATCCCATATACAATTGTCTAAAATTACAAGTGACGAGTTGTTACAGATCTTACCTGAGATTGTAAAAGAGTTTCAAAAGGAAACCGAATCCAAAGAAATCAAAATCAACCTTCCTGTTGTCAAACAATCAGTAAAAATAGAAGTCAATTTGGATGCAATGCGAACGATTATCCATGAAATTTTTACGAATGGATTGAAGTATTCCAAACCCAAGTCCAATTTTGATATATTTGTAACTTTCGTTGATGGTTATTTTTGTTTATCAGCTAAAAACAATTTAATCGAAGATGATTACGCAAAACAACTTACAGTCTCAGAAAAAAAATTGGTAGAACCATTTTACAGAATCCATCCACCCGTTGAATCATTCCACCACAAAGAAAAATTTAGCCTGGGTCTAGGACTGACTATGGTTGATTTTTTATTACATAAACACAATGGAATGTTTTTTATACGAAATGCAATTGATCACACGACTGAAACAAAAGCTTCTTGTGTGATTGCAGAAATTTTTCTCCCGATCCAATCTTAAAAGGAAAACAAAATGAATAGAAAAATCTTAATTATTGATGACTCAGCAGTGTTTCGAAAGATCATCTCCGTCCACTTAAAAAATGCCAATTACGATCTCATTGAAGCTGGGGATGGATTAGAAGGCCTAAAACAATTAGAGTCAAATCCTGTCGATTTAATTGTATCTGATATGAATATGCCAAACATGGATGGGATTTCTTTTATCAAAAAAGTAAAAGAAAATGCAAAGTTTAAATTCACTCCTATCATCATGTTAACAACTGAATCACAACCTGAAAAAAAACAACAAGGTATCGATGCTGGTGCAAAAGCTTGGTTAACCAAACCTTTTTCCCCTGAAGAATTGTTAGATACCATTACAAAATTATTACCATAACTATGGAACCAAAACAAACCATTCAAATCACAAAGGAAGGAATGGAGGTCCAGTGGAATGGATACATCACTGTACCTTTCATCAAAGAATGGTTGACTAACTCAAATCTATGGGAAACCCAAAAAGGAAAAAAGATCATTTTAAATTTGAATGGAATTGAAAGAATCGATTCTTCAGGAATTCAATTTTTGATGTTCTTAAAAAAACGAAGCCACTCCAACCAACAAATTTTAGCATTAACGAACCACTCCTTACCAGTGTTAAAGGTATTGGATTTACTTGGTTTGGTCTCTTTCTTCGGAGATCGTATCAAAGTAAAAAAAGAACATGCAAATGAAGTCGAATTTCGTTATGGAACAAGGAAAGTATCTTAATGGACTTATCGGAAGTCATAGACGCCTATTTAGTTGAATCCGATGAACTCTTACGAGAAATGGAGGCAATTTTACTCCGAACAGAATCTTCATTACCCAATGACGAAGACCTCAATGCTATCTTTAGAGCAGTACATACCATCAAAGGAACAGCAGGTATGTTTGGGTATGAATCCACTGTTTCGTTTACACATGTTGTGGAAAATTTATTGGATGAACTACGCTCCCATGTAATCCCATTCAAACCCATTCTCACGGAACTATTACTCAAAGCAAAAGACCATTTATCCTTTTTAGTTTCTGAAGAAACAAAGGGTAAAATCACAAATGAAAAAATATCATTTGGCCAATCGATTTTAGATGAAATGAAACCTTTCCTTCAGTCCTCGGTGTCCTCACCAAAAACGACTTCGAAGGAAACAATAAACCAAACAGATCAACATAAACATTCGAATTCGAGCGACCTTCAAAATGAAGTAACAACTAACCTTGAGGGAAATAAATTAGCAGCCACAACAAGTTATCTCATTTCCTTTCGACCCAATCAAAATGTCTTTGCTCAAGGTCTCGATCCTATTTCCTTTATTGGATACTTAAAAAAAATTGGTACCATTCTTTCTTTAAAAACCATTGACCAATTCCTACCTGATCCTAATGAATTTGATCCTGAAAATTGTTATTTAGGATTTGAAATCCATTTTAGCTCCAAAGAAAATTTGGAAACAGTTCAAAACGTTTTTAACTTCATTGAAGCAGATTGTTTTTTACATATCTACCCACCAGGGTTCACTGTTGAGGATTTGGTTGATTTATCAAACCAACTCCCAGAAGAGGAAATTTATTTAGGCAATGTATGGAAAGAAATCCAAATACTCGACGACCATCAGTTTCTAATATACCTAGAAGAAATTAAATCCAGAAAAACTGGCATCCCTTCTACTTCAGCTCTTGTTTCCCAAGGAAATAACAAAGAGGAATCAGAATCAAAATTAAGTCACCACAATGCAGACCCAATCAAAGATTCTCATAAATCTTCTACAATCAAAGTCGACTCAAAACGAATTGATAATTTAATCAATCGAGTTGGTGAACTTGTTGTATCCTGTGCCAATATGAACCAACTCATCGGCGAATCAGACGATTCCAATTTACAAGAATCTTCTCTCATTGTGATGAGATTATTGAACGAAGTCCGAGAAATATCCTTAAAACTCAGAATGGTTCCCATTGGAGAAAGTTTTCAAAAGTATTCGCGAATCGTACGTGACTTAGGTAAAGAACTGAAAAAAGACATTCGCCTCATCACAGAAGGTGATGAAACAGAACTTGATCGTAATATTGTCGAAAAATTAAGTGATCCCCTCACCCATTTGGTACGCAATGCATGTGATCATGGATTAGAGTTACCTGAGGAGAGAAAGAAGAATGGGAAGGATTACCAAGGAACTGTAAAACTTACTGCTTACCATGAAGCAGGCAACGTCATCATAGAAGTTGCAGATGATGGAAACGGAATCTCTAAAGAAAAAGTCTGGAAAAAAGGCGTAGAGAAAGGAATTGTATCTGGTGAAATGCCAGACTCTGATGAAGAAGTCTACAAACTCCTATTCCATCCAGGATTTTCGACCGCATCCCAAATCACCAATGTTTCCGGACGAGGTGTTGGCCTGGATGTAGTGTATAAAAATATTGAATCTTTACGCGGTTCCATTTCAATTAAATCGATTCCGAACCAGGGAAGCCGATTTATTTTGAGGTTACCTCTTACACTTGCTATCATTGAAGGATTTTTGGTAGCAGTGGGTAAAAGTCATTTTATCATTCCGATGGAAATGGTTTTGGAATGTTTGCACTTTTCAGATGACCATAAAACAGACTCGAATCAATTTTTTGCCTTACGTGGAAATTTAATTCCATTCCTTCGACTGAGAGATTATTATCCATGTGATGTTGATTCTGATCAGCCAAGGGAAAATATCGTCATTGTAAGAAACGGTGACAAAAAAGCGGGCATTGTAGTCGAAAAACTATTGGGCGAATACCAAACAGTGATTAAACCAATGGGTTCTGTCTTTCGCCACGTCAAAGGTGTCAGTGGGTCAAGTATCCTTGGCGATGGGAATGTTGCACTTATCATAGATGTTCCTTCCTTATTCGAAAGAACAATTACAGTAGAAAATCAGAAATTTTATAGCCATAGGGGTTAATATGAAGTCAATTAGCACAAACACAAAGTTAGTCGGGTATTTTTTAATTGGAGTTTTGTTTACGATCTGGATCAATTTGTATCAATATGGATTGTTCTCAAAACAAGATAAACCAAGTATCAATACAGAAGAAAAAATCCAAAAGTCTGACTCGATTACTCATTTAATCCAACTGAGTTTATCAATTCAGGAAGAAGTCACAAATTTAATTTTGTCATCCGAACCAGAGGAATCACAGATTGCAAAAATCAAGTATGATATTGAAAAATTAGACAAAGCATATGAATTAGTGTCCAAACTTTTCACAAAGGAAGAGGAAAAGAAACAGTTACAATTAACAATTAGCGACAAAAACATTTATACAGAATCTGTTCGTTACAGTTTAAACCAACGCGAGGGTCAATCCAATAAAAAACAAAAAGAAATTCTAAATCCGGAATTGTCTAGTAAGTGGAAAAAATATTCAAATAGTTTACAAGAATTACAAAAACTTTTTTTCGAATCGAACTTAAAAGAAGTGAATGTAAACTTATCGAACCAATCAAAACAAGACTATTCGCTCCCATTTGTAAGTTTTGTATTCCTCATAATTTCTTTCATTTTATTACTTATACTGATCAAACAAATCTCAAAACCTCTCAAAGAATCAATCCAAATCAAAACTGCACTTGATTCTGTATCCACTAATGTAATGATTGCTGACTTGAATTTAGATGTTGTTTATATGAACAAATCAATTCACAAAATGTTCTCTAAATCAGAGGCAGACATTCAAAAACAAATCCGTAACTTTTCACTCAAAAATCTTATGGGTAGTAATATTGATGGTTACCATAAAGACCCAAGTCACCAAAGAAGATTACTTGGTTCTTTTACTTCAGAACATAGCACTAGTATTAAAATAGGGAATCGAGAATTCAACTTGATTGCCAATCCGATCATGACAGATAAAGGAGAAAGGTTAGGAAGTGTTGTCGAATGGGCAGATGTGACAGAATCAAATGCTCAATCTAGAGCGGTTGATAGGTCACAAGCAACTATCGAATTCCAAATGGATGGCACTATCATCACAGCAAATGAAAACTTCTTAACATTAATGGATTATAGTTTAGCTGAAATCAAAGGCCAACACCACAGAATGTTTGTGGAAATTAAAGAATATTCTTCCGAAGCTTATAAACAGTTTTGGACTGCCTTAAACCGAGGCGAGTTCCAAACTGCTGAATACAAACGGATTGGAAAAAACGGAAAAGAAGTATGGTTACAGGCTACCTACACTCCAATTCTTGATGCCAATGGAGTGCCTACCAAAGTGATTAAATTTGCAACGGATATCACTGAAAATAAAAAACGTACACAAGAATTTACAAGCCAAATCGAAGCCATCAATCGAGCACAAGCTACCATTGAATTCTTAGTGGATGGAACTATTTTAACTGCAAACGACATCTTTTTGAATACAATGGGTTATTCGTTGTCTGAAATACAAGGAAAACACCACCGCATGTTTGTTGAACCTAGCTATGTTAGTTCGGAGGAATACAAACTATTTTGGGCTTCTTTAGCACGAGGGGAATTCCAAACAGCGGAATACAGACGAATTGGGAAAGGTGGAAAAGAAGTTTGGTTACAAGCAACTTACAACCCTATTTTGGATTTGAATGGTAAACCATACAAAGTCATTAAATTTGCAACCGATATCACGGAACAAAAAAAATTGGCTATCGAAACAGCAAGGATCGTTGATGATTTAGTGGTTGGACTTGCAGCACTTGAAAGTGGGGATTTAACTCAACTGATCACAAGCCATTATGAAGGTGGATTTGCAAAACTAAGAGACTCCTTCAATAATACTGCAAAAAAACTAGTTGAGATTATCAATGATGTTAGAACCAACACAGATGCCCTTGTTTCTGCAGCAGATGAAGTGGCATCCACAGCAAGCACTTTATCACAAGGTGCCAGTGAACAAGCAGCATCTGTAGAAGAAACTTCTGCATCGCTAGAAGAAATGGGTGCATCCATTGACCAAAATGCTGAGAATGCAAAACAAACAGACACAATTGCAACCAAGTCTGCTAAAGATGCAAAACAAGGCGGTGAAGCCGTTAAAAACACAGTCAAAGCAATGAAAGAAATTGCTGATAAAATTTCCATCATTGAAGATATTGCTTACCAAACCAACTTACTCGCATTAAATGCCGCTATTGAAGCAGCGAGGGCTGGAGAACATGGAAAAGGTTTCGCTGTTGTCGCCTCTGAAGTGAGAAAACTTGCCGAACGATCACAGAAATCAGCAAATGAAATTGGTACCCTTGCGGGAAGTTCCGTTCAAATTGCAGAATCCGCTGGTAAGTTAATTGAAGAGATTGTCCCTGCGATCAATAAAACCGCTGACCTTGTGCAAGAAATCACAGCAGCAAGCCAAGAACAATCTTCTGGTGTCAACGAAGTGAACAAAGCGATGGGCCAACTTGACCAAGTATCACAACAATCAGCAAGTGCTTCAGAAGAACTAGCGGCAATTGCAGAAGAGTTACAAGCTCAATCAGAAAGACTCATGTCTTCGATTAGTTTTTTTAAATTAGGAAAATTATCAACTGTCACAAGCCAAGTGGAGAACAAATCTAGCAGGCTATCTCTTTCAAAACAACCTTCAGGTAAAAAAGAAATTGGAAACACTAGATTGGATCATTCTAATGATCATGATAAATTCCAAAAATATTAAGGGAGGGAAACGAAATGCAGGAAATTCAATACCTAACCTTTTTACTCTCCAATGAATTATTTGGTCTTGGGATTTTGTATATAAAAGAAATCATCGAATTTGATTCAGTCACTCATGTACCCATGATGCCTGAATACATTCCAGGAGTGATCAATTTACGAGGCAATGTAGTTCCCGTGATTGATTTAAACACCCGGTTTTATAAAAAGAAAACGGAAACCAATCGGAAAACTTGTATCATCATCACTGAAATCAAATTGGAAAAAGAAACCATTGATGTGGGTCTACTTGTTGATGAAGTCAATGAGGTGGTAGATATTCCCGAAAACCAAATCGAAGATGCTCCCAGTTTTGGTTCTAAAATTCGTTTAGATTTTATACAAGGTATTGGAAAATTAGAAAATCAATTTGTGATCATTTTGAAAATCAACCAAATACTCGATTTAACCGAAATCCAAACCATCCAAGAAACATCATCGCAAGTGAGTTAAATGGAAGCTCCTGATGAAGTGATAGACCGGTTTCTCAATCCTGGAGAAATTTTCTTCGGAGATAGCAACTATCGGGTACGTACACTTCTTGGTTCCTGTGTATCCATCGTATTATGGCATCCAACCCTTTATATCGGAGGTATGTGCCATTTTTTACTTCCCTACCCTGCTGACATCAAATTGGAAAAAACATACAAATACGGAATCGATGCATTTCAGTATTTTATATCTGAGATCAAAAAAAAACACACAAAACCCAATCAATATTCAGCTAAGATATTTGGTGGTTCGAATATGTTTCTCGGCGAGGAAAGGGAAATTTTTCGAAATGATACAACAACTCTAATCGGTACCAAAAATACAGAATTTGCAAAAAAAATTCTATTAGAAAATCAAATTAAAGTTATTTCAGAAGATACTGGTGGAAACCAATCGAGAAAAATTTATTTTTCGATTTGGGATGGTGAAGTTTGGGTAGAAAAACATTAAGTTATGAATAAAATTAAAGTTTTTGTCATCGATGACTCTGCTGTCGTAAGACAAGTGTTAACCGAAATTTTTAAAACAGATTCAAATTTCCAATTTTTAGGAAGTGCCTCTGATCCTATCTTTGCCTTAGACAAAATGAATAATGATTGGCCTGATGTCATAGTTCTCGATATTGAGATGCCAAGAATGGATGGTTTATCTTTTCTTAAAAAAATTATGACAGAAAGGCCAACACCTGTTGTCATTTGTTCTACGTTAACAACAGAAGGTTCGGAAACTGCTATCCTTGCGATGAACTTAGGTGCTTGTGATATCATCACCAAACCAAAAATTGGGCTCAAAGACTTTTTAAACGAAAGTACAATTGCCCTCACGGATGCAGTGATTGCAGCTGCCTCTGCCACCATCAAACATTTACCTAAACCAAGCCAATCGAATGATTTCAAAATCCAATTGGATAAAAAACAAGAACTCTCATCCTTACAAGCCACTGAAAAAATAGTGGCGATTGGCACCTCAACTGGAGGCACAATTGCACTAGAACACGTGTTAACCAAATTACCAAAAGATCAAACCCCTGGAATTGTCATTGTCCAACACATGCCAGAAAAATTCACAGAAGCCTTTGCCAAACGATTGGATTCGATCTGTGAAATCGTCGTCAGGGAAGCAAAACATGGTGATCGAGTGGTCAAAGGACTTGCCCTCATTGCCCCTGGCAACAAACATATGACGCTCAAACGTTCTGGAGCTCAGTACTTTGTAGAAGTGGTGGATGGTCCTCTTGTCAACCGACACAAACCATCTGTAGATGTTTTATTCCGTTCTGTAGCCAAATCTGCAGGGAAAAATGCGAGAGGTATCATCATGACGGGAATGGGTGACGACGGGGCATCGGGACTTGCGGAAATGAAAGAGGCTGGAGCGGAAACAATTGCACAAAATGAAGAGACTTCTGTGGTTTTTGGGATGCCTAAAGAGGCAATCAAAAGAGGATGTGTGGACCACATCCTCCCACTCGGTGAAATTCACAAAGCCATTATAGGCTACGGTTAAATTAACCGAGCCCCAATTCCTTTGTTACCTTTACTTTTCTTGCTCGAATTTCTTCAGGAGACTCTTCCTTCAAAATTTCATCTGGTTTGATTTTGAAGATGGGTTGTGCTTTTGTCACAATCTTTCCATCCGAATCCACCATCAAATTTTTCACGATTGTCCCACTCACTGGTGCTAGAATTTTATTAAACATCTTCATCACTTCAATGATAAAGAGAGGTTGTCCCGCTTGGAAATGGTCTCCCTCATTGATGAGAGGTGGAAGGTTTGGGGCTTCTTTGGAATAGAACATTCCTCCCATAGGGGCTACAATTTCATCACCAGACATCTTTGGTGGAGGGTTTAGTGTTTTGATAAACGCATCTCGTGTGTCTTTGTTTTTGAATTCATCAGGAACAACTCCGTCCAAATCCGCATTCACATCCAAACCAAAGAAATTCGATTTGATTCCAATTTTGGGAAGTAAGAGTAACGTCTCAAGTCCTGCTTGGAAACCGTTGTGACTTGCCTTCACTTTTTCCCAAAGTTCCTCTGAAATTTCTTTGGAAGGGTTTTTCCCTTTCGCAAACACATCCACTATTTCTTTCCAGCTTTTCAGACCAGTGCGTTTAGAGAATTCAGAATAAAACTCTTTTGCTTCTATAAGTAACTTCGCGTCGTGGTCCCAAATCTTTTCTGAACTTGCTTTTTGTTCCGTTGCATCTAGATTTAAGTAGTAATACAATGAATCTAAGAATTGGATTGGGTTTTCATTGAAAGAAAGTTGGTTTCCAGTGCGTGACCATAGTTTTCCGTCAAAGTATCCTAAAAATCCACCCAGTAAATGTGGATTGGCAAGAAGCCTTTCCATTGGCCGGATCACGAGCGTCATTTTTTTGCTGAGTACTTTTTTTAAGTCAGCATCAGCAGCTTTTGTTTTTTCTGACCAGAGGTATTCCAAATCCAAATCATTGATAATGGATTGTAACGCACCAATCCCTGCTAGATACGATATCATAAAAGCAGTGGATGGTTTGAACATCGCATCCTTACCTAAAATCCATTGGATGAGACCATAGTGAACAAGTAAGTTGGTTTCAAGGTTTTGGCCTCTAAGTTCTGTTTTGCGAAGGATATTTCCTAACACTTCTAAGTTTTCGGAACGGCTATTACCATAAGAAACGATGAGTGCTACGTTGGAGTCGTATGCTCCAGCCAAGTTGTAATGCACAAATGCTCCCGTGTCTGGGTTTCTCGTACAAATCCCTTGGTCATCTCGGATCTCTTCAGGAAGTGGATTTGACCAGTTTTGGATGATTCCACCCGCGTGAGGTTGTAGAGCGCGGTTAGTCGCATTGATACGTACTTCTGCTCCAGATACATTGCGTACAATTCGTTCAGGTTTTGGTACTCGTGGTCCGTGAATGGAGAGTACTGCCATCGCTTCCACAAGGGAATCAATGTAGAAGAAGTCATTTGGATCGTTAGGATTGGTAAACTTCATCTTGTAAACCATCTCGGTCACACGGTGTTCCACCTGGATCCGAGTGTTTACTTCCATAAAGAAAAAACTATTTCCCTCTACGATACATTCAAATGTAGATACGGAGTTGAGGCGAATTGCCTTTCCAAACACTTCTGCTTGGTGTTCCATATCCTTAAGTGTTTGCACATCTTTGTCGAGGATAGCAGCTTTTTTTGCATTTGAAGAACGAACAAGTTCTGCTTCTTTTTGTAAGAGTTCCACAGTTTGTGAAATCTCTAGGAGTTTTTGCTCGTGCATCTGAAGGGAACAATCACGTCCCCCAAGAGACAAGGACCATTCTCCGTTACCAATGAGCTGGATTTCATTGTGACGAGTGTTTTCGATATTTAACTCAATAAGGAAGTTTCGGTTGGAACCAACAGCGGTCACTTTGGACTCTGCTAAGATTTCCATCACAGCAGATTCGATTTCCGATTTCTCAGAAATGACACGTTGGCCTTTTCCCCCACCACCACCGATGTATTTGAATCGGATTCGTTTTCCAGGATACTTTTTCCAAATGTCTTCACATAATATTTCTGACTCTTTTTGTAGGTCAGGAATGGAAGTGATGTCGATGGTTTTTTCGTAAGACAATTGGAGTAAATCTTCCGCGTTGTCTTCCAATGATTTTTTCTCATCAAATGAGAAGTTTAGGTTATTTTCTTTGGCAACTTTGAGTAGTCCGTCTTTGGAATTCCCTGTTTTACGAAGTAACGCTAGGGCTGTGATATTGTCCACACCAGGTGTTACCGAAACATTGAGGCTACGTGCGAGTTTTTTTGCTTCGTCTTTTGCCCCAGCACCTTTTGCCACATGGGAACTTGGTCCCATAAAGATGATGCCTGCTTTTTCAATGGCTTCAATGAACTCAGCATCTTCTGCCATAAATCCGTAACCAGCAAAGATATGTGTGTATCCATTGTCTTTGGCAATTCCAATGATTTGGTGGATGCGCTCCTCTTTTTCTTCTTTCCCCGCTCCCATATAATCAGGAACACGATGGATGTTTTCAGGGAAACGGAAGTTCCGAAGTTCTGGAGCTAGTGCCTTTGGATAAACGATGGAATCTTTTTCAGATAGTAAAATTCCATATTCTTTCACACCAATGGCATCAAATACATCCATGGTTTCCTTACGAACAGGTCCACGGCAAACGATGAGGCATTTGATCGATTCCACACTGAAGGAACGAATCCATGCGGATTCTGATTCTTGGAACTGAATGCGTTTTAAATTCTTATCTAACATGGAAATTATTCAAACTCCCTTTGAGGTCCGGACATTTCCGCCGGTTTGTATTTCGACATCAGGAAACTTAAGTTTTTGGATAAAACATTGCGTGTGTAACCTGGAAGGATGATGGATGAAACAGAACCAAGAGAAAGTGCTTCTTTTGGATTCATGAGTTCTTTTTCGTATCGTTGGCCAATTTCAAAGAGTTTTCCATCCCGAATGGAAATTGCCTCTTTTTCACTCATTCCCTTTTTGACGTTGGCAAGGTATTCTTTTTGAACCCCGGTGATTTCATCTTTGTATACATACTCTTTTCCAGCAGGACCCATAACGGCAATCCTTGCAGTAGGAAGAGCAAATACCATCGATGCTCCCGTAAAATAGGAGTTAAATGTAGCATAAGCACCACCAAAGGCATTACGAATGATGAGTGTGAGTCTTGGTGTACGAAGGTCAATGATGGAATCGAGCAGTTTTCTTCCTTCGAGAACGATACCATTATGTTCTTGGTCACGACCTGGTAAAAATCCAGTTGTGTCTTCTACAAACACCATTGGGATATTGTATAAGTTACAGAATCGAACAAAACGAGTTCCTTTACGAGAAGCTCCAATGTCAATCTGACCAGAAGAAACAGCAGAGTTATTGGCAAGAAAACCAACAACATGACCACCAATACGACCAAAGGCAGTGACGATATTCCTTGCTCTTTGCGGTTGTAATTCAAAGAACTCACCATGGTCACAGATCTGTTGTAAGTACAGTGTGATGTCAAAAGGTGTGTTCATTCCTGTAGGAGAATTGAATGTTTTACGGAAAAGAATGTCTTCTTCGTAAATGAACCTGTCTACTGGGTCTGATGTTGGATAAAAAGGCGCAAAACTATGGTTATTGTCAGGCAAATAAGAGAGAAGACGGATCGCTGTACGAAGAGAACCTAACTCATCACCAGTGACAAGGTCCACCACACCGGATTGACCGTGTACTTTTGGTCCCCCTAAGTCTTCTGCAGAGATATCTTCCCCAAGCACTGACTTCACAACTCCAGGTCCAGTGAGACCAAAAAAAGTACCATCACATTGGATCATAAAGGACCCTTGGCGTGGGAGGTAAGCACCACCACCAGCGTTAAATCCAAACATAAGCATAACAGAAGGAACGACACCGCTGATTTTACGTAATGCAGTGAAGGCTTCTGAATAACCATCGAGACCACCCACACCCGCTGGTACATAGGCACCTGCAGAATCATTCATCCCGATGAGAGGGATTCCATGGGTTCCAGCCATTTGGATGAGGCGAGCGAGTTTACTACCGTTCGTTGCATCCATGGAACCGGCACGGAGTGTAAAATCGTGTCCGTAGACCGCTACATCGCGACCCTTAATGTTTAAAATTCCTGTGACGATGGAAGCTCCATCTAAATTAGGGCCCCAGTTTTGGTAAGTGATGTTCGGTTCTTCGTCTGTGAGAACTTTGATACGTTCCCAAACCGTCATCCTACTTTTAGAGTGTTGGACACGAATTCTATCTTCACCACCACCAAGAAAGGGTTTTTCGATTAATTCTTTTCCTAGTTTGAGAGCATCATCATATATTCCGGTTTTGGTCTCCGGAGCCTTGGATTCTTTGAACGGGTTGTTTAGGGAATACTGCATGGTTTCCATAAGTTTTTTTCCAATGTTTTGTTTAGGATCACTTAGAAAAGTGATTTTTACTTTAAAGCTGCTTCTAAATCGGGATAAATTGTGAATAACTGCTGCATCCCGATAATATCAAAGACTTTCTCAACTGCAGGTTGTAATCCGCAGATCGAAATACTGATTTTCTGTTCTTGGCAATGCCTAAGTGTTGTGACAAGGAGGCGAAGTCCAGCCGAAGAAATAAATGGCACTTCACTCAAATTAAAAATAACAGATTTTCCCGAAGAACTAACGAGAGTGAGTAAATCTTTTTCAATTTTATGTGTATTGTGAACATCCAAATTGCCTTGGACGTGTACAACCATCTTGTTTCCCATTTCTTCCGAACGGATTCCAATTTTATCTTCGTTCATACGATTGTTTTCTCCAAATAGGTTATGTTTTGTTTCCCATTGTATTCATACGATACTTTGTCCATGAGGGTTTCCATGAGATAAACACCGAATCCTCCCTTTCGTTCACCTTTCAAATTGGCTTCCACGGAAGGTTTCGGAACTTTTTTCCTGTCGAAAGGTTTCCCTTCGTCTACGAGAACAATTTTTAACTTATCTCCAATGAGTTCAAATTTACATTCAAACTTTGGATTCTGCAGATTCGTATCTTTGTAACTATGCATCACAATATTGGTAGCTGCTTCATCCAAAGATATTAAGATGTCGTCGAAGGCAAAAGGTTTTGTAATTTTCTTCTCTAAATGTTCGGAAATAAAATCACGGAGTTTTGGGATTTCATTCGGGTGTGCATCAAAGGATTTTACCATTTCAAAACTTTCCACCTTCGCAAACTTCAAAATCATAACGGTAAAGTCATCGTATTGTTCTTCCGCCTTTGAAAAAGAACGAATGTCATTATAAACGGATTCCACAATTTTTTGAGATGATTCATCCCGATGTGCAATGATATAATCAATGAAACGATCGAGACCATATTCTTCCCCATCTGGACTTTTTTCCTCAATGGCCCCATCAGTATAAAAAACCAAAATATCACCTGGTTCTAATTGGATCTCACCACCATGGTAATTGGTATGAGGGACCACTCCGAGCGGTGCCCCTTTTCCCTTTAGAAGTTCAAAACTCCCATCCTTTCGGATCCAAATTTGGTCATTGTGACCTGCGGATGCAAACTTTAATGTACGGGTTTTTCTTTGGTAATTAACGAGGAATAAGGTAACAAACATCCCCGACTGCGAATCTTCATAAATCAATTGGTTGGCACGATAGAGTAATTCGGAGGGAGACATGTCCGTTGTTCTGGAAAGTGTTCGGATAATCGAACTGGACATCGCCATAAAAATGGCTGCTGGTAAACTTTTCCCAGACACATCGGCCACAAGAAAGGAAAACTGTTCGTCTCCAAACGCATGGAAATCATAAAAGTCACCTGACACCTCTTTGGCGGCAACCGACTTAACTCCCAGGTCAAATAATGGAGATTGGATGAGAGCATTGGGTAAAATATTGTTTTGAATTTTTCTTGTGATTTCGATTTCTTTTTCGATCGATTTTTTGGTAATGATTTCTTGGTTGAGGCGTAAATTTTCGTAAGCTTTTGCTAGTGGAGAGGATAATGTTTTTAACATCCTAAGGTCTGTCTCATTAAAGGAATGAAGAGAATGTTTTCCGCTTACATACAAAGCAGCCCGTAAATTCCCTCCTCTTGGTGAAATGGGCAAAATCAGGAAATTTTTCTTTAGTGTATAAAACTCCAATTCCGAAAAGGATTCTTCCAATTGGGGAGTGACTACTGCCATTCTCGGATTCCCAGATTCCATAAGGCTTAAAAACAAACGACTTTCAAACATGGGAAAAAAAGATTCTCTAACAATCCCTAACTGCCTTGCATACACTTGGATTCTATTTTTGTTCTTTTCTTCAATGATAACCATGCCTGCATCTTCACATGACAATTCTTTGGTGAGAATGCTAAGTGTTTTTGACATGAGGCCCAATTCATCATGAGATTCAAGCACAGCTTGCCCCAAATCAAAGATAGATTCTAGAGTACTTAACTTTTGTTTGAGCTCTAAGTTTGTAACATTAAGGTTGTCAAGAAGCCTTGTTTTTTGGATCGCAACTGCACAAGCACTGGAAAAAGACAAAAATGTATCTATATCATCTTGGCTAAAATTATTCCGATCAATGGTATTAATTGCTTCAATCACACCAATGACCTCATCTCCCACAATGAGGGGACTTGCCAAAATATTACGAGTCACAAAATTGGATGCTTTGTCTACATCCCGAAAGACCCTGTCATCATTTTGTGCATCGTTGATGATCATAGGTTGTTTGGTCACCGCTACGGTGCCCGCAATCCCCTGTCCTACAGGGACTTTGATTTTGGAAACCTCTTCTCGTTTTTCACCTGTTACCGTATGAAAAACCAAATACTCTTTTTTCTCATCTAACAAAAGCAAGGAACTTGCTTCCGTACGAAACACGGATTTTGCAGATTCCATTACCATGACAAGCACATGTTCCAAATCAACACTCGTATTGATAAGGACTGCTACCCGAATGATTTCCTCCAAAAAGTATTGGAGACGATTATTATTGTTATGAATGTTTGCGTTATCAATCAGAAGTAAAATTGATGTCGTCAGTGAATTAAAAAACTGTGGTTCAATATCCGAAAAAACAGTGTCTTTGAATAAAGCGTTTAAGTTGGCACTAAAGTAATTGATTAGATCTAAATCTTGTTCTGAAAAATTTTGAAAATGTTTGATTCCTTCCAAAACCAAAACGCCAAGGGACATATCCCCTATTTCATCTCCCAAATAACAAGCTATATATGATTCGGAAACTGGTGCATCTTTTGCATTTAGCTGAGTACCTTTTTTAACCAGAATACTTTTTTTAGATTTAAACACATGTTTGGCGATATGCCCAGCATTTGTTTTGTCTGTGACGAGTCCAATTTTACTTAAATTCCCTTTTCCATTCCGAAGGTACAAAGCTGCTGATTTAGCAGAAACAAATCGTTTTGCTTGTCCTAAAATAAAATGGTATAAATCATCTAGTTCGTTTGAGGAAGAAAGATAAAATCCGCCATCTTCGTTTTTTAAGATAATCGGCGGAAGGGATTGTGGTTTCAATGTTCTAATCTTTGCTAAACTTTAAAGATTCTTCTCTGAGTTTACGATTTGCATCTTCGAGAGATTTGATTTTATCAAATGCAGACATTAATTCATCTCGACTTAAATTGGATACCATCGTACTTGCTTGGACAGTTTCTTTGGCTTCTCTTAATTCTACACGTGAGTAATCAATGATTTGTTCGTACATACGAATGATTTCGTCTGCGTTTGCTAATTCTTGTTCATTGAGCCTAAGAACTTTTTCATAACCTTTAATGATATCCGATTGGATTTTCAATTTTTTAGTGAGTTCTTCTACCGTATCTTGTCCCATAAAGTCTTTGGTTCCTTAGCCATTTTGGGATTCTGTTGACAGACAAACGCGGTCTCGCACCTTGGAAAAGCACAAGGGGACGTAGCTCAGTTGGGAGAGCGTTTGAATGGCATTCAAAAGGTCGGGGGTTCGATTCCCCTCGTCTCCAAAATCCCTCACGAGATTTCAGCGTTTTAAGCCCAGCCTGTCAAATTCTTTTTCAATCGACTAGGAGTTCACTTGATCATTCAGTGACCTTTTTCAATCTATTCCATATTAGATTATGGCAGTACGAAAAATTCTTAAAATTGGTAATCCGATCCTTAGGCAAACAAGTGAAGATGTGACCGAATCCGAAATCCAAACCAAGGATTTCAAAAAATTGATACGCGATATGTTTGAAACCATGCGCCATGCCGATGGTGTGGGACTTGCTGCCCCACAAATTGGAGTTTTAAAAAAATTAGTGGTCGTTGGGCAAGAAGATGACAATGAACGATACCCAGGAACCCCAGAAGTTCCGAACCAAATCATCTTAAATCCGGAAATCACACCCTTAAGTCCTCCTGCTGATGGATTTTGGGAAGGGTGTTTATCAGTGCCTGGAATGCGTGGTTATGTGGAACGACCTAACAAAATCCGAATGAAATGGCGTGATGAAAATTTCGAAGAACATGACGAAATCATTGAAGGGTATAGAGCCATCGTATTACAACATGAATGTGATCATTTGTTCGGCGTTCTGTATGTAGATCGATTAAAAAGCACAAAACTTTTTGGTTATAACGAAGACATTGATACCGCTGGTAAATTGTTAGATTAAAATAAATTTCATTATGATTTTTATAGGTTCACTCTTATAGGAGATTCCATGGGTTCATCCATAGTACAGTATTTTCTTTCCAAAAGTTTATTCGTAAACCTATTAACTTTTTTAATCATATTAGTTGGTGGATTTACTGCGGCTACGATGAACAGAGAGGCATTTCCCAATATCAATTTTGATATTGTGAGTGTTACAACTCTTTATCCTGGTGCGGCTCCCGCTGATGTGGAAAAACTTGTCACCAAACCTTTAGAAGATGCCATTAAAGAAGTTGATGGAATCAAAGAATTTCGTTCTGCTTCGTTAGAAAATCGTTCTGGTATCATCATTACAATTGATCCTAATACAAAAAACACTCAGAAAGTGGTAGATGATCTAAAATCAGCAATTGATAGGATCCAAGATTTACCAACGGAAGTAGAAGATCCAATTGTAACAGAGATTACAACAGCAAGACAACCTGTTATCGAAATCCATCTCTCTTCCACCCTAAAAGACGGAAAACCAATCCTCAGTGCAAAAGAACTCAGAGACCAAGCAAAAATATTAGAAGAAAAACTAAAAGACCTACCTTCTGTTGCGAGGATCACCAAACGAGGTTGGCGTGAACGAGAGATGAAAGTGGACTTAGATCCTGATAAATTGAGAGCATTCTCTCTCTCTTCCACCCAAGTGATCAGTGCCCTTCGTCAGAGAAACATCAACTTTCCAGGTGGAAACATCAATGAAAAAACAAGGGAAATTATTGTACGAACAGTTGGTGAGTTTGATACTGCCGAGGAAATCGAAAACGTCTTTATTAGAACCAATGATGCAGGTAGATCCGTTCGGATTCGCGATGTAGCCAGAGTCACAGAAGGGTTTGAAGATTCAGATTATATAGACAAATCAAATGGTAACATAGCCATTGCACTTACTGTAATCAAACGCGAAAAAGCAGATGCCATTACGGTTGTTGATGATTCCAAAAAAGTAGTCGAAACGTTTATTAACTCCTCGAATGGCGCAATCAAACATGCGTTTGTAAATGATTTATCAAAATATATAAGAAGAAGACTAGGTGTTTTAACTTCAAATGCAGTTTCTGGTTTATTTTTAGTGACTGCATCCCTCTTTGTTTTCCTCGGATGGAGAATGGCACTCATGACAGCACTTGGAATTCCCATATCCATTGCTATGACCTTTGTTGCCATGAATTATATGGGTCTTACATTAAACCTCATATCGATGATGGGACTCATCATTGTTGTGGGAATTTTAGTCGATGATGCCATCATCATTTGTGAAAACGTATACCGCCATTTAGAAATGGGAGAAGAACCATTTGAAGCTGCCATGCGTGGGACAAGTGAAGTATTGGCTCCAGTTACCGCAACGGTAACAACAACCATTGCTGCGTTTGGACCTATGTTATTTATGACAGGGATCTTTGGAAAATTCATCCATTCCATTCCCCTTGTTGTGATCCTTTCCTTGTGTAGTTCTCTTTTTGAAGCTTTTTTTATGTTACCGTCTCACTTGTATGATGTGAGTAAGGCAAGTGATATGAAGGGGGAAGTAAAAGAAGAATCACATTGGTTCATTAAGTTTAAAGAAAAAACTTACCTCCCGCTCTTACGTTTTGCATTGAGTAACCGATGGAAAATGGTAGGTTTATTATTGGGTTTATTTGTATTTTCATTGGCGATCCAAACTAAATTTGGAAAGTTCAAACTTTTCCCAGGTGCCATTGAAACATTCCAAGTGAGAGTCACTGCGGAAACAGGATTAAAACTGGAAGAAACTGATCGTTTCATTCGTGCCATTGAACATAGTATCGCCAAACTTCCTGAAGGTGAAGTGGAGAACTTTATCTCACGTGTGGGGATCATTCAAAAAGATCCGAATGATCCTTTTACAAAACGTGGAAAAAACTATGCCCAAGTTATGGTGTATCTAACCCCCGATGACAACAGGGACCGCTCCACTGAAAAAATCATAGAAGTTGTGAGGGAAAACACAAAGTATCTTTTGAATGATAAGGCACTTGCCTTACTCGAAGAAAAACTAGCGAAAGAAAATGTAGATAAAAAACAAGAGGACAAAGTCCAAATTGATGCCATTCCAAATGAGTTTTTACCGTTAAAAGGTAAACTGATTAACTTGGAATTTGAAAAATTAGCAGGTGGACCACCCGTTGGAAAACCAGTAGCAATTGAAATCAAAGGGGACGACTTTGCCACCTTACTTAAAATTGGTGCCGAATACAAAGCCGCTTTAGCAAAAATCAAAGGTGTTACTGATATCGGTGACGACTTTAATGAAGGAAAAGACGAAATCCGCGTCTCCGTAGACGAATCACTAGCATCGTTTGCAGGTGTGAGTGTTCAGTCTGTTTCCCTTGCGATCAACACAGCTTTACAAGGAACTGTTTCTACCAAAATCAAACGTGCGGATGAAGAAGTAGATGTACGTGTTCGTTTCCCTGAGGAATACAGGTCGTCCCTTACACATTTGAATAAAGTATACGTAAATAACCTTACCGGAAATCTAATACCAGTTTCACGATTAACCAGTTATGATCGGAACCCAGGCCGAGCATCAATTAACCATTTGGATGGAAAAAGGCTTCTTACCGTAACTTCGAATATTGATGAAACAATTTCCACATCGAGGCAAGTGAATTTGGAGGCAAAACAACTCACAGAAGGAATCATAGCCAAATACCCTGGTTATTCGGTTCGGTTTTCTGGAGAAAACAAAGACACAGAAGAATCAATGGCTTCCCTTGGGCGAGCTTTCCTTGTGGGGCTACTCATCATTTATATGATCCTTGCTTCCCTCTTCCGCTCCTTAGCCCAACCTCTCATTGTGATGAGTGCCATTCCATTTGCTGTCATTGGTGTGATCTTTGCTTTTTTATTGCATGGACAACCATTTTCCTTTTTGGCTTTTCTTGGAATCATTGGACTTGCGGGGGTAGTCGTAAACGACTCCATTGTACTTGTGGACTGTGCCAACCAACTACGCATTGAAGACCCATCGAAATCCACCTTTGAATTGTTAGTGGAGGCAGGGAGCATCCGCCTACGTGCCGTGATGCTAACAACCGTTACAACAGTACTTGGTCTTTTGCCAACTGCGTATGGAATTGGAGGAAAGGACCCTTTCCTTGTTCCTATGGCTCTTGCATTTGGTTGGGGACTTGCTTTCGCGACATTTATTACGTTGATTATGGTTCCTGTCTTTTACTTAAACTTATATACCTTTAAAGACAGTGTCGTAACTCGGTATCAAAATCGAAAAAAACGATTTGTTTGAACGATAATAGAAAAGAGTGATTACCCATGGTCCAAAGGTAATAGTGCAAAATTAAATTTTGTCTCTTCTGTTAGTCCTTTTTATCGTTTAAAACTTCAGAAAGGGTTACAAATTTGTAACCCTTTTCTTTCATTCTTTCAATGAAAGTCGGAAGGATATAAATCAATTTATCAAATTTACGAGGACCACCAAGGTGCATGAGGATAATCGCACCATTCATTCCATTTGGGTCCGCTTTTTCCCAATTGTCTAAAAACGTAAGAGTTTCCTCTCCTGTTTTATAATGTGGATTTTTTACGACTTCCTTTTTGCCTTTTGACGTTTTTTTATATAGGAATTGTTTACTGATATAATCAGGTAAGTCTAGAGATCCTTTGGCATTATTTGACCACATAATGTGATCCGTATAACCAAGACTTGCATGGGCATCTAAAATCAATTGGCTAAGAGCTCCATAAGGCAAACGGTAATATTTTTTTAACTCTTGTTTGGTGAGAGAATAAAAGGTATCTTCCACTCGTTTAAGTTCCTCTGCCATACGAGGAAGGTCGAGTACTGACTTAGATAAGTATTCGAGTACCATTCTTTTTTTTAAGGATGTTTCGGTTACAGAACGTTGGTAGTTAAAATGGGACCAAGTATGATTCCCAAATTCGACAGCACCTGTTTTTGCCATCCGCTTGATATAATCTAAGTTTTGTCTGACAAAAAAAGAACCATTGATATCGGATGGTCTTTCATTGGATAAAAACAAAGTTACTTTGATTTTATGTTCTTTTATGTAATTATAAAGTACGGGAAGTTCTTCGCCAGTTGCCAAGTCAAAGGTTAGAGCAATTTCCTTTTGAGATTCATTCCCACGTAAGATGTTACGTCCTTTGGTATTCTGACTCACTTCCTTTAAAAACTCGATATTTTCTTCCACTTGTTTCGCAAGTTCGGTATCAGGTTCGGTGTCCCCTGCCAGAGCATTCTCTTCCCTAAGTTGTTCTTGGTACATCAAAGAAAAAAGAGACTGTTCCAATTCTCTTAAACTTCGGTCTTTTTCTTTTACTTCGGATTCGAGTTTTGTCACACTGAGGCTCAAATAGAGCAGATAACTGAGTAAAACAAAAACGGTAAGACCAACAAAGGATAAAGCAGAGATAAAGGCAAAACGACGGAGTTTTTTAGCAAACAATCGATCCTTTTCTATGTCCTTAGAAAGTTCATGGACAATGTCCTGGATTTCTTTCTCTTCGTTTGTCGGATCGAGTGACATGTAGGTATGGCTTTCCTTAATATCGATTATCGGAATTGGGACTAGGGTTCTATACTCGTCCCTCTCCCAAGTTTAGGTTTTGATCTTTAAAAATTTCCCTTTTTTCCCTTGCCTGATGAGGTATTCTTTCCCCTGCTCCAAAACAAAGCCAGGGTCCGTTATTTTTTCCTCATCCAAATACAATCCCCCTGCTTGGATGAGCCGTCGGCCTTCTGAAACACTCGGTATGAATTTGAGTTGGGACAATACATAAACAAGGAGAGGTGGTTTTTCTGTAAAATAACTGGAGTCCAAACTTTCTGTCGGAATTTCGTCTGGTAGAGCTCTGTTTTTGGTATTATGGATGGCAGTCCATTCTTCCACTGCTTTACGGTTTTCTTCTTTTGGATGCATTTGGTCCATGATGAGAAGGGCTAGTTCTGTTTTGACTTCTTTCGGATGGAGGGATTTGGAACGAATCCCCTCTTTTCGTTTTTCCACTTCGGACATCGGTAGGTCTGTGAGAAGTTCAAAATAATTCCACATCAGATCATCAGAGATAGACATAATTTTACCGTACATGTCGATGGGTTTTTCAATGATGCCTACATAATTGCCAAGAGACTTGGACATTTTTTTCACACCATCAAGCCCAACTAACAAAGGCAAAGTGATCACGGCTTGTGGTTTTTGACCGTATTCTCTTTGTAAGTCGCGACCAACGAGCATATTAAACTTTTGGTCTGTTCCTCCAAGTTCCACATCAGACTTCATTGCAACGGAATCATAACCCTGTACGAGTGGGTATAAAAACTCAATCATCGAAATGGGTGTTCCCGCTTTGTGGCGTTTGGTGAAATCATCTCGTTCCAACATACGCGAAACTGTATACTTCGAAGTCAGAACCAATACATCTTCAAATTTTAATTCCGAACACCAGTGAGAATTGTAAAGGATACGAGTTTTATTTGGGTCCAAGATTTTAAAAACTTGTGTTTGGTAGGTTTTAGAATTTTCCAATACCTCTTCTTTTGAAAGGCGTTTGCGTGTTTCCGATTTTCCGGTTGGATCACCAATCATTGCTGTGAAATCACCTAGCATAAAACAAACATCATGGCCCAAGTCTTGGAAATGTTTGAGCTTTCGCAGTAACACAAAATGGCCTAAATGTAAATCAGGTGCCGTTGGATCAAATCCTGCCTTGATCGTTAAGGAAGGTTTGGATTTGATTTTTTCTAAAAGTTCCCCTTCACTGATGATTTCGACAGTGCCTCGGCGGATGGTTTCTAATTCTTGGTTCAATTCTCTTTCAGTTTTCATAACAATTTCAAAAATTTTCGATGGTAGAAAAGGTGACTTTTGACAACACTAACCTTAGAATCTCTATAGGCAACCACCAAAGTACGTAAAAACCCTTATGAACCATTTAGATGAAAGAAAACAAACGCTAAAACATTTAGAATCAACCCAGTATGATATTTTAATTTTGGGTGGTGGTGCCACCGGTTCCGGCACAGCCCTTGATGCCAGTCTCCGAGGTTACAAAGTAGCCTTATTGGAAAAAGGAGACTTTTCGCAAGGAACGAGTTCCCGATCTACCAAACTCATCCACGGTGGAGTGAGGTATCTTGCCCAATTCCATTTTAAATTAATTTATGAAGCATTGTCAGAGCGGAAACGACTTCTCATCAATGCACCGCACTTAGTCAAACCACTTCCCTTTGTTTTACCAACCTATGTTTGGTGGGAAAAACCGTTTTATTCCATTGGTCTTACGATGTATGATATCCTTGCTGGAAAATCGATTGTCCCTGGCCATGAACGAATTTCGAAAGCAACTGCCCTCGATTACTTTGCTTCCCTCAAAAAAGAAAACCTAAAGGGTGGAATCTCCTACTATGATGCACAGTTCAATGATGCAAGACTCAATGTAACAACCATTCGTGCCGCAAAAGAAAATGGAGCGGACATTGTCTCAAGGATTGAAGTGACATCCTTTTTAAAGGATAACAATGGTAAAATCATTGGTGTGACTGCAAAAGATTCTCTTACAAAAAAAGTTGTCTCGATCAAAGCCAAAGTGGTCGCCAATACAACCGGTGTGTGGATTGATTCTCTCCGTAAACTCGATGATCCCAAAGCAGAAAATGTCCTTGCTCCAAGCCAAGGAATCCACCTCGTATTTGATAAAGAGAAACTCCCTTGCCGGACTGCGATGATCATTCCGAAAACTGCGGATGGTAGAGTGGTATTTGTGATCCCTTGGGAAGGGAAAGTACTCCTAGGAACCACAGACACCCCGATTCAAAAAATTGAAGATGAACCTTTGCCCTTACAATCCGAAGTGGAATTTTTACTCCAAACTGGAAATGATTACCTAGATACAAAATTAACAAAAGACGACATTGAATCTGTCTTTAGTGGTCTACGCCCTCTCATTTCCACAGGAGACAAAAAGGACACTAAATCCATTTCCAGGGAAGAAGCCATCCTCGTCTCGGATTCTGGTCTTGTGACAATGTCGGGAGGGAAATGGTCCACTTTCCGTAAAATGGCGGAAGACCTCACCGACAAATTGATCTCTGTTGGAAACCTTCCATCCAAAATGAACTGTGTCACAGCAAGTTTTGCTTTCCCAGGTGCCGATGGGTATAGCAAACATTTGGTGGCAAAGATCCAAACGATGTACGACCTTCCTTATGAAACAGCCGTTCGATTGGTAGATTCTTATGGAGGGGAGGTGCCTCTCATCCTAGGTAAAAAACCAAAAGAAATCAAAAAAGGGTCAGGTTACTTTGCAGAAGAAATCAAACATTTTGTGAAAAAGGAATTTGCTCTTTCTGTTTCTGATGTTCTCTCGAGGCGATGGAGAGTAGTTTTCCTTGATTTAAAACTGGCAGAATCCCTTGCAGTTCCAGTCAGTAATGTACTCGGAAAAGAACTCGGTTGGAAAGATACGGAAAAAAAATCATCTTTGAATGAACTCCTAAAACACATCAAAGATTTAAAGAAAACTATTTCTTAACGAAAAAGGCATCGAACATAAATTAGGTAGCTTTTTTTCACCTGCACCTAATTTATTTCGGAATTGGCAACTCATAGTGATAAAAGGTTCTGCCCGTTTCTTTTTCTTTCAATACAAAGAGGAAATGGGTTTTGGGTTGGTACACTTCTGAAAATTTAGTACCAAGTTTTGTTTTAAAATTTTCATAATCTTCATCACCAACTTCTGCTCGTTTGAAAATCCATGATATATTTCTTTCAATCCCACCTTGGTCAAAATAACTTAAATTGATTTCTAATCCATCCTCTGTTGCTTGTAAGATTGTGTAAGTGCCAATGAGTGATGGTAAAAAACTAGTAGGGTCACCTTCTCCATACATTTCAGAAAAACTAAAAGTTTGGTCAGGTTTAAAGAAAACAGGTAAAATAGTTCCTTGGTCGTAAAATAAGATTGTACCCTTTTCGTTTGCCAAAACCAATTGTTTGAAACCATAAGCATGTCGTTCTGCTTTACCAAATTGAGAAATGGCCAATTTGATTTTATCAAAGGACACCCAAGGTGATGCAGAAAAACTATCCTTAATCATCTCACCCATTTTGATTTCGGAAAGACAAACACGCCCTGTAGTTCCAAGTCCATAGGTTTCTAAAATCTCAAAACGAATCACATTCCCTTCAAATGTAGAATCTAAATCCAATACCTGTAGACCTTGTTTCCCGAATTTTGCTTTGGAAAGTTCAATGTCTTTGGTTCTGTCCAATTTAAACTGATTTTTCGAATCGTTTTTCTCCATCCAAAAGGAAGAAACTCTCAGCTTTTTAATCATATCATTGCCCTTTAGATCATTCACAGAACGATGATATCCATTTAACAATTGCAATGCTGTAAATTTTGTTTGATTAGATAAAAATAAAGTGAAGCCAGACCCTACTTCTTTGGCATTTGCACAAAATGCAGTCGCATATTTTTCATCCATTGCAAATTCAGGACTAAACCTCCAAGGTTCTTCGGGACTCACTTGGCCAACACTTTGGGTTTTCTCATAATCCATTTGTTTTTCCGAAGCTTTACAATGAGTTAGGAACATTATAAAGAGAATGGAAACAAATACACGAGAGAGATGGGAAAAAGTGGGTGAAGTTACCTTTTGATTCGCTAGTTTATAAAAGGAATCAAAAGGAAACATTTTGATTTTTGTAAAAAAAAAGAGATCCATGGATGTTCCAAACCATGAATCTCTTCGAAAGACCGATCAAGCGAAAAACAGTTTTGTTTAATCGATATAGTCTTTCAATTTTTTCGAGCGACTTGGGTGACGGAGTCTTCGCAACGCTTTTGCTTCAATCTGACGAATCCTTTCACGAGTCACTTTGAATTGGTAACCTACTTCTTCGAGTGTTTGTGCATACCCATCATCCAAACCAAAACGCATACGAATGACTTTTTGTTCCCGCGCCGGAAGTGTTTGTAAAACTTGTCTGATTTGTTCGGAAAGAATGGAAGACGCAGCTGAGTTCAGCGGTGAAATCACTTCTTTGTCTTCGATAAAATCTCCGAGTTCCGAATCTTCTTCAGAACCCACAGGAATCTCGAGAGAAATTGGTTCACGCGCTACGTTTTTCACAGCCTTAACTTTTTGAACAGGCCAGCCAAGACGTTCTGCAATTTCATCATTAGAAGGATCACGTCCAAATTCTTGTACAAAGAGACGAGTTTCACGGATCACTTTGTTTACTTGTTCAATCATGTGAACTGGAACACGGATCGTACGAGCTTGGTCAGAGATCGCACGAGTGATGGCTTGCCTAATCCACCAAGTGGCATACGTAGAAAACTTATACCCCTTTTTGTATTCAAACTTATCGACTGCACGAATGAGACCAATGTTTCCTTCTTGGATGAGGTCAAAAAAATGCATTCCACGGTTTGCATACCGTTTTGCAATGGAGACCACCAAACGGAGGTTTGCTCGCACAAGTTCACGTTTTGCTTGTGCAATTTCCCTTTCCCCTTTGATGATTTTTTCACCCCAGTCTTTGATTTCCCCAACAGGAGAACCAGCTTCCTGTTCCATACGACGGAGTTTCCGTTCGTTGTTACGAATGTCTTTGATGACTTCTCTGACTTCATCAATGTCACAACCCATCATTTTTTCGATTTCATCTAAGTTCTCATTTTTTTCGATGAAACGGTTGAGCGCTTTGATTTCACGAACATCATGACCATATTTGGCTTTGATTTTAAGGAAATGTTTTTCAATCTCCTTAACACGGAAAACCATCGACTTGATCTTTTGAGAGATCTTTTGGATTTCTTTTTGGGAAACTCCAATTTTACGAATGGCTTCATCAATTTTGCCCGTAGACATATCGATTTTTTCTTTGAGTTCTTTGAACTTCTTAGAATTTTCAGAATACTTTCGAATACGGTTTGTGGATTCGTTGAGAACTTTTTCATCCTGTTGGATGAGTTCCATATTTTCAAAAAAAACTTTTTCTAATTTGTCCGCTTGCTCTTGGTTGAGTGCGTACATTTTGTCCACTTTTACCAAGTCATATACTTTGATTTTTTTGGACTTAATTTTTGGAATGAGTTTAGCAAAGTTTTGGCGAAGGATAGAAGAACTTAATATCGTTTCTTCAATGATTTTTTCACCCTTCTCAATCCGTTTGGCAAGGAACACTTCGGTTTCCCCTGAAATGAGGGAAACTTTACCAATTTCTTTGAGATAAAGCCGAATCGGATCCTCAGAACTGGAAGAAACACTGGACTCTCTTTTTTTACGTGCCGGTTTTTCTTTTGTTTCTTTGGTAGTTTCTTCTTTGGTCGTTGTGAGGGAACTAGATTCTTCCAATGATTTTTTGGAATACTCTTCTACAATCTCAATCCCCATCTCGTGTAACAAGGTGAAGACGTCATCAATCTTTTCGGAGTTTAGAATTTTATCCGGTAGTATTTCATTGATCTCATCATACGATACCTCTCGGTTTGCCTTTCCGATGGAGATAATCTTTTGTACTTCTGGTAGGCTTGCTAGATTTTCCATTCTACCTTTATCCTCTTTAGACTTCTAACGTTTGGATCGTTCTGAGATACACAGATCTCTTATTTTTTTCACTCTTCAAAAGTGAAAGTTCTGACAATAGATTGTTCTTTTCTTCAATCGTTAAGTCAGGTTTGGCCATTTCTTTCACAAGTTCTTCCATCCTTGCGTCATCCAACAAATCCGCATGGTAAAAAAACATCGCTTTAAATGTCGCTGGGGTTACTGTCACATCGGCCGAAAAATGTTCAGCAATTAGTCCCAGGTATTCCGATGGAATTTCTTCCCTCGAAAGAATTTCTGCAGCCGTTAGGTTCTCATTCTGCAAATACTTTGTATATAGATAGTCCCAAAAAAAGGCAGAAACCTCATCACGAAACTCGAGCGACAACAAATCATCAGCAAAACTGAATAACTCCAAGTTTTGGATGAGCATGGCGATCATTTTCCGTTCACAAACAAGAACAGGAGAAGGTTTCCCCGGTTTTTGAATGGAACGGTCTTTCTTAGTATCGACAACAGCAGGGGTCGAAGTTACACCTGGTTTCCCACGAAAGTCCTGAAAAAGAGAAGAAAACGATAGCCCAAGTTGGCGTGCACCCTCTTCTAAATAGACCTGTTTGTCAGTTTCCTTCTCCATGGGTTTTAAGAATTCGAAAAGTTTTTTGACTCCCGCTTGTTTTTCTTCCGCAAGGGATGTGGGTCCCGCACCACCGAGGATTTCTCGGATCATAAATTGGGAAGCTGGTGCAGCCTCTTCCAATAAATCCCGGATTTCTTGTTTGTTATGATGGATTGAATAATCAAAAGGATCTTTTCCTTCTGGGATATGGCACACTTTGACAACCACTCCCTCTTTGGAGAGAAGGTTCACAGCTCGGAAAGCACCTTTGGTTCCTGCTTTATCAGAATCCATCATTAAATACACTTTGTCTGCCATGTTTTTTAAGATGCGAACATGCCCTTCCGTAAATCCAGTTCCGAGAGGGGCTACAACAAATTCAATCCCTCTCCGAAAGAGTCCAATGGCGTCAAACACCCCTTCTACGATCACTGCTTCTCTTGTTTTGCGGATGCTATCTTGGGATAAATTTAAATTGTAAAATGTACGACTTTTATCATAGATCAAAGAGTTTGGACTATTGATGTATTTGGCTTCTTCGGATTCCCCAAGGATCCTACCCGAAAAAGCAACCACTCGCCCTCTTGTATCAATCACAGGGAACATGATCCGATTGCGGAAAAAATCATACGGGTCTTTGTTTTGGTCTTGGCGTTTGAGTAGACCCAACTGTTCCCCCAATTTTACTTCGGCTTCTGTTTTTAATAATTCGCCGCGTAAATTCCCAAATCCAGGAAGTCCAAATCCAATTTGAAACACTTTTATGTCTTCGCTATACAATCCACGTGACTCTAAATACTTTAACGCCAGTTCACCGGCAGCAGTGTTTAGATTTTTTTGGAAATATTCGAGAGCTTTTTGGGAAATTTGGTAGAGTGCTTCTTTTTTTCGTTCAGACTCTTCTTCTTCCTTAGTGCGTTCCACAAGGGGAATGCCAGAGTATTCCGAAAGGATTTCGAGGGATTTTAAAAAATCAACCTTTTGGTAATCCATCACAAAACGGAATAAATCACCAGATGCCTTACACCCAAAACAGTGGTAAAATCCACCTTCAGGGTTTACATTGAATGAGGGAGTTTTTTCATTATGGAAAGGACAAATGCCAACAAGGTTTCTACCCATCCGGCGTAAGGGAACAAATCTATTGATGTAGGAGTCAATGGAGACTTCTCTGCGAACTCTTTCTTTAAAACTTTGGTAAGGATTCACAGTTTAGTTTTTTTAACTGGCGCTAAGTGCTTGTTTAACGAGGGAGGATACCTTGGAGCCGTCTATATTTTGTCCTTTAAATTTTGCCATTACATTCCCCATCACCTTTCCCATATCCTGAGGTCCACTTGCACCTAACTGGGTTACAGCTTCTTTCACTGCTATGTTAATTTCTTCTTCGGAGACTTCTTTAGGAATATAACGTGAGATGATTTCTGCTTCTTCAATTTCTTTACTCGACAGATCAGGACGTTTCGCTTTGTCGTATTCCAAAGCGGTATCCTTACGGCGTTTGTAATTGGATTTGAGGATCTGCATGACTGCAGTATCCGAAAGTTCAGAAGCGCCAGTTTTCGTTAATTCATATTGAATTTCTGCTTTCATTAGACGTAAGGTGCCGAGGACTTTTTCATCCTTGGCTTTTAACGCCGTTTTTAGATCGGAATTGATCGTCTCTTGCAGGGTCATAGGAAAACCGGCTTAAAGATTAAAGTTTATCTTTTTTAGCAAATAATCTTTTCTTTTTGTCTCGTTTGCGTTTGGCAGCTTCCACTGCTTTTTTCTTAATGACACTTGGCTTCTCAAAGTATTCACGGCGTTTGATTTCGCTCATGATACCAGCATTTGCACAATCTCTTTTGAATCTACGAAGCGCTGCCTCAATAGATTCCCCTTCTTTTAAATAAATCCCTACTTGTGGGGTCATAGACAAACAACTGTCCTTTTGTAAAAATGGTCTAGTTTTGACGGTATCGGAAAGAGCCCTATTCTGTCAATTCAGCGTAAAAATGCTTTTAGAAATTTTCAAGAAAAATGGACGAAAACTTGGCATCATCCGCCAAAATGTCCCCATCGATCGGGAAAATCTTCAATTTATAGTCCAAAATCAAATGTTTGGAAGGAAAGTACAAAGAACCGAACCTGTGATTCGCTCCATCCAATGTTTCCCCAGGGCAAAATAAAAAATACGACCTAGGGTTCAGTTGGAAATTGAATTCATTTTCCCTCGTTTCTTTGTGGAGGGTGGCAGTCACTTCTCGTAGAATTTCTTGGCTTTTGATGACCCCCATCGGTTTAAAAAAGGGACTTAAGTCTTGGAGGTGAAAAAATGCAATCACACCGGATTTTGTGTCTCCTTGAAATGCCTTCTCCATTCGTTTGCGAATGGGTTCTGTGATGGTTTCAAAATCGAGTAAATTCTTTTCACGAAGGGATATCCCGGTCGCACAAAAGGTTAGGACTTGGTTCGAAAGGTCTTCCCAAACCCTAGTGGGTAAACTTTGCCCTTTTTCGAGTAAAACTAAAACAAAAACAGGAACTTCCCCTTCAGGCAGACGGATGACGGATAATTCAACTTCTCTTGCCTTTTCACGAAAGGACTCGATGGAGATGGGAGATAAATACCCCATAGTGCGGGTCCAATGGGAGTACGAATTGGAAACAATCCCTCGGATATTCTCTTCTTCCTTCGTTTGCCCAAATTCATAAACCAATTCTTTTCCCAAATACACCCAACCAAGATAGGCACCAACACTGGCAAAACTGAGTCCCAAACGGCGGGAGTGGTAGTCGGTCATCTGCATAGAAGGAGAAGGGATTAGGTGCATTGGCTCAGTCATGGAGGTTCTAACGTACAGTATCGGATTTGTCATCCACTTTCAAAAGGAGAAAGGATTTGCTCCCTACCCACAACCACAAAAATGGTGTAAAAAACAACCTCGGGGAAACTGTGAACGCAACACCGAAACAAAAAAAACTCATTTCTCTCTCACAATTCATCTTAGAAGAGCAACTCAAAATCCCACATGCATCGGGAGAATTCACTGCCCTTCTTAGCCATTTGGTTTATGCCGCCAAAATTGTAGGCCGTGAAGTGAGAAAAGCGGGACTCCTCGACGACATTTTGGGTGCTACAGAAGACACAAATGTCCAAGGCGAAACCCAGATGAAACTGGACCAATACGCAGACAATGCCTTCAACCAATCCTTAAAAATCTGTGGTCACCTTTGTGTGCTTGCCAGTGAAGAACATGAAGCCATCATCCCAATCCCTGGTGGGTATAATATTGGAAAGTACACAATGGCGATCGATCCTTTGGATGGTTCATCGAATATCGATACCAACGTATCCATAGGGACTATATTTTCCATCCACCAAAGACTAGAACCCAATTCCAAAGAACCTGGGACAGAGAAAGACCTACTCCAAAAAGGACATTTGCAACGTTGTGCGGGTTACATCATCTACGGATCCTCTACCATGCTTGTTTTATCCACTGGAAAAGGAGTTTCTGGATTCACACTCGATCCTAGTGTTGGTGAATTTTTACTTTCTCACCCGAACATGCAAATGCCAGAAGCGGGAGATATTTATTCTGCTAATGAAGGGAATGCATCTTACTGGTCGCCAGAAGTACAAGCCTACTTACAAAAAATCAAATCCATCGAAGGTGGTAAAAAGCCAAAAACAGCGCGTTACATAGGTTCCCTTGTGGCAGACTTCCACAGAAACCTTCTAAAAGGTGGGATTTTTCTCTATCCAAACGATACAAAATCTAGCAAATACCCAAATGGAAAACTCCGTTTGTTATATGAAGCAGCTCCCATGGCCTTTATTGCAGAACAAGCAGGTGGTATGGCAGTGACCGTGAAAGGAGAACGAATTTTGGACCTAACTCCAAAGGAACTCCATGAACGAACAACGCTCATCATTGGAAGCAAAAGAGAAGTAGAAGAATTCCTTACATTTGTTCCGAAATAAATTCCTTAGAAATTTCTGATGCCATACAGAAATTTCTTTCAATGGAAACGAAGATCGTGTAGTTTTGGCAGAATTAAAAGATTTTTAGGAGAAAACTTTCGATGAACAAAAAACTACTCGTTTTAATTCTCGGTGTAACTATGGCTTCTGGACTTGCTTTCTGCAAAAAAGAAGAGCCAGTTGTAGAAGAAAAAATGGAAACTGTTGAAGATGCGGCAAAAAAAGTAACTACTGAAGTAGAGAAAAAAGTGGATGCAGCAGTAAAAACTGCTGAAACAGAAGTAAAAAAGGCTGCTACTGGCGCTGTTAAAGACGCAACAAAAGACATTAAAAAACCAGCTGGTTTCTAATTCTTTCCTATCGTTTTTAAAACAAAAAACCAACCGATCTTCGGTTGGTTTTTTTTTGCCCTTTTAGGAATCTGTGTATTTGATTTTTGCGTGGAGCTCTTCCTCTAACGCACATTTCGGATAGGTTCCTACATCCAAAGCAGTGCCGATGTAACCAAATGGATCTTGAGGAGAGATAATCCGAAGGTCCCATCCATTCACAATCCAAGGGCATTGGTAATTTCGGTCCTTACAAACGATCTGGGAAGATTTTGGTTTTGGATACGCCCATGCGGATGTTTGGAATTTACATTTGTTTTCAATTTCGGCAATGGTACGAATCCGTTTGATGGCGTGGTCAAATTCTTTAAACCGATCAATCATTGGATCTGCCAAATCTTTTCGGAATAGTCCCTTCTCTGCATTATAAGTAAACATCACTAGGAGTTTTTCCGAAACATGTTCTTTGTCTGTTGTGACCTTTAGATTCTCCATGATGTACCGAGCAATCTTCAATGCATCTAACGTGACTTCTGCGGTATTATCGGCATATTCTCCCGCTTCTTCCTCGTCATCACTTGCATCGTCTTCCATTCCACTGCCGAGCAGTAAGTCTTGGTTCAATTGGTGTTTTCGTAAGTCTTCTACATTGACATTTGCTGGGTTCACACCTGGAATTTCAAAATTAGAGTTTCCATGATTGTTAATTGCACTGATCACTTCTTCTGGCAAATTGAGTTTACGTGCAATTTCGATACTGAGGTTTACTGCAGTTGACAGAGAAGAACCAAAAAAACTTTGTCGATACAAACCTTCTTTGGATACAGCAATATCAGCGCATAAACCTGCTAAAAAACTATAACGGTTCACCATTTTGAAACCATATTGTTTTTGGATGACTGAACCCAAACTGAGTAGTCCAAAGTCCGCTAAATGATTAAAAAATTCTTTATGTGAAAGTAATATACGAAAGAATGATAAAGCGACTGTTTTGGAATAAAATGAGTTTTGAATGATCCCTTTTAGGCTTGCCATTCTTTCTGCATTTTGTTCATAAAGGTGGAAAATAAATTCATTGGATCTGTCATCAATCCGATTTAAGATCGCTTTTGACAAAACTTGTCTTAGCATCTTCATTAAATCTTTTGACATTGCAAGTTTGAAGGAAGGAATATAATTCCCTTCTAATCCTTCCAATTTTTTTAATATGTTTTCTTTGATAGCTACTTTTTCTTTGATAAGGATGTTTCCATTTTTATCAACAACGGGTTCACTGAGTGAGACAGAACCTAACAGATCATAATCCACAGCAAAATTTTTAAATTCATTGAATTCTAGGAATTCGATACCAGCACTCGTAATTTTCATAAAGGTCCTAGGGAAACTGTCTTTTATGTTCTTTTAAGAGCAAGATTTTTGCTTTCTTTCTTTGTCTAAATAGTGTAGTTTTTTAGTGGTTTTGGAGGTTCTATTTGGTTTCTTCTATCCCCAAAGACTCACAATCGGTGAGCGAATTACAAGAGTTCTACAGACAAATGGTACTTATACGAAAGTTTGAAGAGGCTGCCGCAAAAGCATACAGTGTTGGAAAAATTGGTGGGTTTCTGCATTTGTACATTGGGCAAGAAGCAGTTGGTGTTGGATCCATTGCGGCACTCACTCCCCATGACTATATTGTTTCCACTTACCGCGACCATGGTCATGCTCTCGCTCGTGGTTTGCATCCAAACCCTCTGATGGCCGAACTTTTTGGAAAAGCAACTGGTATCTCCAAAGGGAATGGAGGCTCAATGCATTTTTTTGATAAAAATGCACACTTTATGGGAGGGCATGGAATTGTAGGTGGTCATATCTCACTCGCAGCTGGGATTGCTTTTGCTTCCAAATACAAAAAAGAAGATTCCGTCACCATTTGTTTTTTTGGCGAAGGTGCCGCCAATATTGGTTCTTTTCATGAAGGACTCAACCTTGCTGCTATCTGGAAACTACCTGTTGTTTTCATTTGTGAGAACAATCATTATGCGATGGGAACACCCGAGTACAGAGCCCTTGCTGTCAAAGATGTGTCCGTGAGAGCGTATGCATATGATATGGCGAGGGACCATATCGAAGGGGATGAGGTTAGAAAGGTTCGAGACCATGTAAAAGTTGCGGTCGACAGGGCACGCCGAGGGGAAGGTCCAACACTCATCGAAGTATCCACCTACCGGTTTCGTGGTCACTCTATGTCAGACCCAGCCAAATACAGAACCAAAGAAGAATTAGATGCCTATAAAAAGAAGGATCCACTGATGCGTGCAAGGCATGAACTTGAATTAGGTGGGATTAAACCTGAAATTTTGGACAAATTAGAAATCGAAATCCAAACCCAAATTGATGAAGCTTATGCCTTTGCAGAATCCTCTCCCGAACCACCTCTTTCCCAACTCCACAAGTATGTGTATGCGGAGGATAAATAGATGGCAGTGTTAACCTATAGGGAAGCGTTAAATCGTGCCATGGTAGAAGAAATGGAAAAAGATCCCATGATTTATTTAATGGGAGAAGAAGTGGGACATTACCAAGGTGCCTATAAAGTTTCCCAAGGTATGCTCGATAAGTTTGGAGAGGCCAGAGTGATTGACACTCCCATTTCGGAAAATGGATTTGCAGGGATTGGTGTAGGATCGGCAATGGTGGGACTTAGACCAATCATTGAATTTATGACTTGGAATTTTTCACTGGTGGCGATCGACCAAATCATCAACTCAGCAGCAAAGATGAATTATATGAGTGGTGGCCAATTTCCGATGCCAATTGTATTTCGCGGAGCTGGTGGTGCAGGAGGAAGGCTTGGAGCCCAACACTCACAAGCCTTTGAATCTTGGTATGCCCACTGCCCTGGTCTCAAAGTAGTATGCCCTGCCACACCAAAAGATGCCTATGGCCTTCTCAAATCTTCGATCCGGGATAACAATCCAACGATCTTCATTGAATCAGAAGTTTTGTATGGTTCCAAAGGAGAAGTCCCTGAACAGGAATATACCATTCCATTGGGTCTTGGAGAAATCAAACGGAAAGGGACAGACATAACTATCGTTACATGGTCAAGAGCTCTGAGTTTCGCTGAAGAAGCAGCAATCATTCTAGAAAAAGAAGGAATCTCTGTCGAAATTGTGGATTTACGCAGTTTACGACCGTTAGATGAAAATCTCATCTATGAATCGGTCAAAAAAACAAACAGAGCCATTGTTGTTGAAGAAGGATGGCCTGTTGCAGGTTTTGGAGCACAAATCTCTCACCTCATCCAAAAAAATGTTTTTTCCTATCTAGACCACCCTGTAGAACGAGTCACACAAATGGATGTTCCAATGTCCTATGCTGCAAACCTAGAACGAATGAGTTTGCCGAATGCCAACCGAGTGGCAGATACCATCCGAGAGATGTTACGTTAAGGAGACCAGAGTGGCAAAAATACAAGAAATGACCCAATTATCCCCTACGATGGAAGAGGGAACCATTGTGAAATGGTTAAAAAAAGAAGGTGATTCCGTAAGTCCAGGGGACATCCTCGCGGAAGTCGAAACCGACAAAGCAGTTATGGAGATGGAAGCTTATGATTCTGGTGTGATTTTAAAAATCATCCAAGGTGAAGGCACCAAACTAAAAGTAGGTGAAGCTCTCGCAGTCATCGGAAAACCAGGAGAAGACATTACATCCTTACTCACGAACCTTCCGAAAAAACAAAACTCTGCTGGTTCCTCCGAGTCCACAACGAGTGAAACTCCGAAAGAAGTGGTCTCCTCCACACAAAGTGTTGGAACAAAAGAATCTGTACCCAAGGAAATTCCAAACGTTCAAACTCAACCGGTTTCCCAAAACCAATCGACTGCCCAATCTCCCGCAACAACTCTTCCAAGAGAAACAACAAATGGAACACCTTCTGTACCACGTGGAACTCTTCGTGTCCTTGCATCTCCCCTAGCCAAATCCATTGCCATCGAACATGGAATTGATTTACACAAAGTCATAGGAACCGGACCCGAAGGAAGGATCACCAAAAAAGATGTCCTGGATACCTTAACAAAAGGAATGGGAACCACAATTGGAGGGTATGAAACACAAGTGAGTGATGAAGTGATCAGTTTGAATGGGATGCGTAAAACCATTGCCAAACGACTCACCGAATCCAAACAAAACCTACCCCATTTTTATTTGAATGTGGATGTCAATGCCAAAGCCCTTGAGACCTTACGCAAGGAAATCAATGATTTCCAATCCGCACAAAACCCAGAAACACCTACTAAGGTGAGTTTGAATGACATCATTGTCAAAGCAACAGCTTTAGCCCTTAAACTCCATCCGAAGGTGAATGCAAGTTTCCAAGGTGATTCCATTCTACAATTTGGTCGCATCGATGTTGGAATCGCTGTTTCCATAGACGGAGGCCTACTAACACCCGTCATCCGTGATGCAAACAGAAAGTCCATCCAACAAATCTCACACGAGGTGAAAGAACTCGCAAAAAAAGCCAGAGAAAGGAAATTAAAACCAGAAGAGTTTACGAATGGTACTTTTACCATTTCCAATTTGGGAATGTTTGGAATCAGTCGGTTTACGGCCATTATCAATGAACCTGAAAGTGCAATTCTTGCCGTTGGTTCTGTAGAGGATAAACCCGTTGTGGAAAATGGAAACGTTGTGGCAGGAAGGATTCTTTCTCTCACACTCTCCTGCGATCACCGGGTGATCGATGGAGCTGTGGGAGCAGAGTTCTTAAAGACCTTAAGGAGTTTATTGGAAAAACCAAACCTTCTCCTTGCAGTCGGTTAAACAAGTTTTGGGTTATGCAGCAAAAAAGTCTGCACTTTGGATATCAGCAATGGGAATGCGGACGACTCCAGTGGCCAAGTTCCCGATCACAACATCGTCCATCATTTGGCGGTTTTTATCGAGTTCGATGCTCTTTCCATCTTTGAGGTGTAAAACGATATCAATACCACGGTAGTGAATGTAACGTTCGAGTGTGTTTTTGAATTTGTGAGCTTTGTCCATCTGGTTTTTCGTTCCTTTATCTTTGTAACTTACAAAGGGTATCGTACGAAGTGAATGAGACCTTTAGAAAATTTTGTCTCATTAGATAAGTTTTTTTTGACATCCATAGGAAACTAAGAGAATTATGTCACATGAAGTCTGAGAACCCAACCTCCGCCACTCCTGGCGTACGAAAAGCTGCCCTCCTCCTCCTATCCCTTGGCAAAGAAAGAGCCGCCGATGTTCTAAGACACCTAGACGATTCTATGTTAGAAGCAGTGATTTTGGAAATGTCCAAAATTAGGTCCGTTTCCAAGGAAGAAAGAGAAACCATATTAAAAGAATTCCATCATACCATCGAAGACATTTCCGAATCCACTTCCGGTGGATTGTCAACTGCCAAATCCCTTCTAGAACACACGGTGGGATCAGAAAAAGCCAATGTGATCTTAAAAAAGATCCATAAAGAAGAAACAAAGAATGATTTTGAATTTTTGAACTTAGTAGAACCTACTGTTTTACAAACCATGCTCGCCACAGAATCACCACAAATCATTGCGGTTACCCTTTCTCATCTGGATCCTAAAAAAGCAGCTGATGTTTTAAAACTATTCCCGAAACCAGAACAGGCAAAAATCGCAGTTCGTCTCGCTACCACTTCCAAAACCCACCCAGATGTGATCCAAAACATCGCAAGGATTCTAAAAAAACGTTACGAGGAAAGAGACAAACAAGAATATTCCGAAGCGGGTGGTGCTCACGTGCTTGCGAACATCCTTAACTTTATGGAAAAGGGAGCAGAAGAAACCATCCTTTCTGAATTAGAAGAAACGTCTCCTGATGTTGCAGACCAAGTCAGGGAAAAATTATACACGTTTGAAGACATTTTATCTCTCGATAACAAAGAGATGAGGATTCTCATCAATCGATTGGCGGATGATACGTCAATCTCTCTTGCCATTCGTGGTGCTGGTGACGAAATCCGAAAAAAATTCTTAAATAATATGAGCCAAAACCGTGCAGAAGATATATTAGATATTTTAGATATGAAACCAAGGGTCACCTTACGAGAGATAAACGAAGCAAGAAGTAAAATTGTCCAGGTTGCAAGGGTGTTAGAAGAGGAAAATCAAATCCTATTCAAAAAAGACAAAGAAGAATATATTGAATGAAAATGGGATGAACAAGAAGGGAAATTCCCGATGGCGGAGTTGACGGGGCTCGAACCCGCGACATCCTGCGTGACAGGCAGGCACTCTAACCAACTGAGCTACAACTCCATCGGAATAAAAACCAAGGTATAGATTCGACTCCATTCGTCAACATTGTTTTCATTTGTTTTCTTGCCTTCGGTTAGAATTTTGAGAAACTGGCATAGGTTCTATGCAAATCGAAGAAAAAAAAGCCAAAGACCTTTTCCAGGATCGTATCTTCACACTTTCCAATTTTTTATCCATATTCCGTGTATTGTTATTACCATTTTTTTTCTATAGCACATATGATTATGCCAAAGATCCATCTAACCTGAAAGCTTTCTTTGCATCCATTGGTTATGCATTGGTCGCCGTTTTTACTGATTATTTAGATGGTCTCTTTGCAAGGCTCTTACACCAGGAAACCACACTCGGTAGGTACTTAGATCCTGTCTGTGATAAACTCGTAACTTTAGGTGGACTCTCCGTTGTGACACTTCATTTTGCATTTCCCATTTGGATCCTCATTGTGTATTTTATCCGTGAGGTTTTAGGTGTTTGGCTTGGTGGATTTTTGTATTTAAAACGTGGACTCCAAGGAAGGCCAAATTGGTGGGGAAAATTTGGTGTGGGGATCGTTGCTGTTTCTGTGATTTGGTACATGTCACTTCCCTACTTCCACCAATTCGGTGCTCCTTATGCGTTTCTCATGCACCCAGTGATTTCGGCTTATGTTTTACTATTTGTACTCACTGCCGGTGTTATCGCTTATGTGGTTCGGTATTGGAATATTGTCCTACATCCAGAAGCAATCGAACTAGACCCAGAAAACAAAAAACAAGCGAAGAAATACCAAAAGATCTAATGTATCCAATCTGATTTTTGAAAAATCTAATTTCAATCATTAGATACGTTTTTTTACCTTTGCTTTTTTCTTTGCTAAGGAATCAAATTCCCGTAGTTTTAATTTTAAAATATCAAGAGTTTCTTTTAAAACTGCTTTTCCATGTTCGTTATCAATTTCACGGACAAAACGCACAATCATACCCAAAGTATGACTGAAGTACAAAGCAAAAGGACGAAGTTCTGATTCTTTAAGATTAGGAAGGCATCGGATCATGGTCCTTACCATCAGGTCTGCGTTTCGGTATGTGTCTCGATTGTCTTCTATTACCAATTCAGGAATTGCCCTTGCTCCAGCCCATAGATTGGCAAGGGCTGGGTCTTTCTGGAAAACAGAAACAAACTGTTTGAAGGCTTTCTCTGAGGCAATTTCCAACTCTTCAATGGTTCGAACAGGATCCAATATCCGTTTGGTTTCCTCAAACATGAAATCGTAATACTCCGTCATAATTGAAAGTAATAAGGTACTTTTTCCCGGAAAGTATTGGTACAAGGAACCAATTTGAATTCCCGCAGTTTGTGCAATCTCCCTCATACTCACAGCATCAATTCCCTTTTCTCCAATGAGTTCCTTTGCCGTCTTAAGGATTTGTTCTACCCTTTCGCGACTTCTGTTTTGAACAGGGACTTTCATAGAAGAGCTCATAGGAAAAGGAGAATTCACTACACAAAATTTGCACATCTTTTTTTAGTAGGACGTTCATTTTGATCTTGACTCATCTCACTTTATGATCAATGCTCACATTTATATGATCATTGATCATATTAGGACAGTGTAGTATGGAACCAAAAACAAAACAGGAAGATGGATCAAAAGGGATCATCGATAAATCTGATACAATTTGTATCATTGGTGCAGGGCCTGCGGGATTAACGATGGCGAGGTCTTTATGTGCAAAAGGCATTCCATTTGTTGTATTTGAGAAACACAAAGATGTTGGAGGGATTTGGGACATCCAAAATCCAGGCTCTCCGATGTATGAAAGTGCTCACTTTATTTCCTCAAAGTATCTTTCGAATTATTTTGACTACCCAATGCCAAGTGATTACCCTGACTATCCATCTAACCGCCAAATTTTGATGTATCATCGTAAGTTTGCAAAAGATTTTAATTTATACCCATACATTCATTTTGAAACAACTATCAAAGAAGTTACACAATCAGGTGAAAAATGGATCGTGAAGACCACTACAAACGAAAGTTATCTTTTTCAAGGGATAGTTTGTGCGACTGGTATCACTTGGTCACCCAACCAACCAAAACTCAAAGGAGAAGAATCATTTTCGGGTCAAATTTTACACAGCTTACATTATAAGTCACCAAACCTCTTTAAAGGGAAACGAGTCTTAATTGTTGGGGCTGGTAATTCTGGATGTGATATTGCTTGCGATGCTGGTGCAAATGCGGAACAAGCTTACATCAGTGTAAGACGAGGGTATCATTTTATTCCAAAACATATCCTTGGAAAACCAGCTGATGTATTTGGTGATGGTGCGCATTTTATACCCAATTGGATTTCTCAATTGGTATTTGGGAAGTTATTAAAATTCCTTGTGGGTGACCTTACAAAACTTGGGTTGCCAGCACCTGATCATAAAATATTCGAAACTCATCCCATCATCAATGACCAATTAATCCATAACTTAAGGCATGGTGATGTCATTGCAAAACCAGATATCGAATTTTTGGAAGGAGATTCAGTTGTCTTTAAAGATGGTACAAAAGAGAAAATTGACCTTATCATCTTAGCTACAGGTTATAACTGGTCCATCCCTTATATGGAAAAAAAATACTTTGAATGGAAAAATGGAAGGCCAGACCTTTACCTCACCTTATTCAATCGGAACTTTGAAAATTTATATGCCTTAGGTTATATGGAAACCGATGGAGGTGCTTACAAGATGTTTGATGAAATGGCAAACCTCATTGCTTCCTATATCGAAGCCAAAAATAATCACCATCCATCTGCCTTACAATTTGCCAAATTGATCCAAAATGATCGTCCTTTGTTAAATGGTAATATCCATTACCTAAATTCAGGAAGGCACTCGGTATATGTCAATCAAGTCGCCTACAAACAATACCGATCAAAAATTCAAAAAAAGATGGGATGGCCAGAACTAAAAGTCGGACAATTCAAACGACTTGAGACTTCTGATTCCTCCTCTTCCTTTCAAACCCTGGTTTCTGGTGGGTCCAAATGATAAACTCGATTGAAGGACAACCGAAAAAAACAGCTTTTATCACTGGTGGAGGTGGTGCTATCGCTGAAGAAATTGCCATTCAATTGGATAAAGCTGGATACCAACTTTTACTTTCTGATATCAATTTGGAAAAGATGTCTGCCATTCAGTCAAAATTAAAGGGTAAACCAGAATATTTTGTCTGCGACCAAACCAATCCTAAAGAGATTCAAACCTTACTTTCAACGATCCAGGAGAAGTATCCAAATATTGATGTATTGATCAATAATGCAGGTTACACCAAAGAAGGGCCTTTTATCTCACAATCCAAAACCGACATCGAAAGGCAAATGTGGATCAATTTGATGAGTCCAATCCATCTCATCCATGGGATTTTGCCACTGATGTTAAAACGTGGGAAAGGATCGATTGTTTCCATCGTATCCATAGGTGGGATCATTGCTTTAGCTGACTCTTCGATCTACTCTGCTGGGAAATTTGGGCTACGAGGTTTTTTAACTGCCTTATATGAAGAACTTAGACATACAGGCATCAAGGTTTCAGGTATTTATCCTGCTGCAGTGGATACACCTATGCTCTTACATGAAGCGTTAAATGGAGGAACTGCTCTCAATTGGTTAAACAAAGTGCAATCCCCCAAAAAAGTAGCAAATGCCGTTTTATTAGGGATCAAAAAAGGAACGTTAGAAATATACGTGCCATATTCCGATGGACTTGTTTCTAGGTTGGTCGCTGTATTTCCTTGGCTTATAGGAAAACTATCCCCACTGCTCAAAATAATAGGAGAACGAAGCAAAGAAAAGTGGTTAAGAGGAAAGGGAATTCAAATTCCAAAACGAAACTGAAATGAGAGAGCCTGTTTTTGTCTGTTTTGTAATAGAAAAGGCAAAATGGAAGGTGAGATATAAGGGATAATAGCTTCAATACATCTGAATACCAATGGGTATGATGTTCGAATCTATTATCCCAAAGGGATTAACGTCGTTTTTTCTTTGCCGCTCTTTTCTTAGATGCTTTCTTCTTTGCTATTTTCTTCTTTTTAGGAGCAACTTTCTTTGTTTTTTTCTTGGCTGCTTTTTTCTTTTTAGCTGCCTTCTTCTTCTTAGGAGCTGCTTTTTTTGCTCTTTTTTTCTTTGCCGCTTTCTTTTTGGCTGCTTTCTTCTTTTTAGGAGCTGCTTTTTTCGCAACAACTGTTACTTCAGGAGCAGGTTCTTCCATTACTACGGGCATTTCTATTGTTTCGTTTTCTTCCATACATGTAACCTTATGAAGATTGGTTCTATCTTCCGTCTGGAAACGATAACAATGGTTGGATTCTAAAAAGTAAATTCATTTTTATTTTCTAAAGATGATCTGACCTAATTTCTTTCCAATTTAAAATCAGAATGCATTCAATCCTGAAATCTCATACGATGATACAAAGAATTACATACGATTTTACCATATTCATAAAGCGATCCCTCAATTTGTAGATGATTTCAACTTATGGTAAATCGACACAACTTCCTTAGCACGTTCAGGACGTTTTGATTTTTGGTACAATTTGATTAGGACTTTTAATACTGGTAAAACATCTGGTTTTCGACTATAAAGTCTCTCTGCTAAATCGATGGCTTCTTCTATCATACCGGCTTTCGCATATTGTATGACACCATTCCAAATCATCTGTAAACCTGAAGGGTGGAGATTCGAAAAAGATTCAGCAGCTTGTCCCGCCAAAGAATACCTACCTAGTTTACGATACAATTGGTACAATACTTTCCAAAACAGTGGATTCTCATTTTCAATCGCTAACTCTTTCTCTAAAACTTGTAATGCCTCTAAATTTTGGTCTTTCTCTACCAATAGGATGCACTTTTCGATTGTTTTGGATCGAAAATTCATTCTCGGGTGTTCGATTGGTTGGAATTTTATGCTGAGAAAAGACAAATCATCTGTTAACTCACCGATAGATTGTAATCGTAATCCCAATGCACTTACCTCACCTTTCGTTTCTTCCACTTGTCGTAAGATCGAAGTATGATCAAAATTGATAACTCGATTTTTGGATTCATCCATCCCCAAATCCAAATCATCTCTACCATCACTTCCTAGAATTATGGTGTCTCCAGGACGAATCCAGCAGGTTTCAATCTTTGCTCTTTCTTTTTGCATCCCTAATTTAAAATTAGTGGCTTGTTCGGAAAGAAACTGTGCTTTTCCCTCTCGGTATCGTATCGGGAAAGGATGTTCCGCATTAATATAGTACATATATCCATTTTTTTCATCAACAAGACCAAAAAGTAAGGACATTGACATCGATCCATCAAACCCTTCAAAAACATTATTCAAATCATTGAGTGCTGTGTGTAACCAACGTTCGGGGAAGTAGTAGGATAATATCCCTTCTCGATTCGTTCGTTCAATGAGAGCACGAAACGCTGTACCAAAAACTAAGACTCCACCTGCCCCTTGCATGGATTTCCCCATGGCATCACCATTAGCAAACACACAATAACGACGCCCACGTAAAACAATGTGGTCAGTGACACAAATATCCCCTCCCAATTCATACTCTCTGTCCTTAAAATGGAAAGATTTCTTCTGTTTGACATAGGATAAAAAAGACACCGATTTTGAGTGGTTTCGTATCCCAGAAAGCGGACGAGTGAGAAGTGAAGTGAGATAATAGTCACCATCTTGTTGTGACTTCAAGCGACTTACTTCCATAATTGCATCTTCATAGGAACGATTGAGTGTTCGTAACATAAGTCCTAACAATAGTAAAACAGAGACAGCTGTGATGAGGAAATCCTCACTCCTTGCTTTCAAAGAAGAATAATCGGAAAACCAATGTGGGAATCCATTTTGGATTTCATTGATCACAAACAGGAGGGAAACAAAAAAAACGATCGCAACACTATCCCATTTTTTACCGAGAATTAACATATTCAGCACAAGGATGGGTGCAAGTAACATCACATTGGCACTGACGATGCCTCCACTGTATTTGATTTGTAAACAGGCAGTGAGTGAACTGATGATAAAAGTAGGGATAATTAAAATTTGAAAGTAACGTTTCACCCGAGATAAATAATAAAATAAAATGGTAGAACCAAATGCTGCCCATAAAGCAAGTAATCCTCCCATTTCAAATCCTTCTCGGAAAAACTCAGATCCAAGTCCAACTAACATGGCTATGAGTCCCGCAAACAATGTGCCATTCAAAATCCGGTGGCGCATCACAAATTGGTCAGTAGGACCAAGGACATTCACGATCCAAACGGACAACGTTCGTTTGCAGAAAGAAAGGACCAATGGGAAATACGCATGTTTCATCTCTTCAAAACCTGGTGTAGTTTGCAATTTTACCGACATTTGTCGATAAATTAAATGACAAAAAGGAACCCAAAACAGTGGACGAATCGACAAACGGGAGTATTTTTTAGTCGACACTTGTCGACTAATATCCAAACTAGGAAAGGAAGGAAAACGTGATGACCCTCGACCAAAAAAAAACCAAATCCATCCAAAAAGAGATGATAACCGCCTGTATTCAGTTAGCTGATCTTGGTTTTTTAGCAGGGATCGGTGGTAATTTAGCGGTACGCGTGGATGAAACCTATATGGTGGTCACTCCTTCTGCAAGTGATTATTATACAATGAAACCTGAAGACCTTTGTGTCTTACGCATTGATACCTTACAAATGGTAGAAGGTACAAAACAACCTACAACGGAAAGTGGAATCCATGCTAGTTTTTTTAAAAAACGACCCGACATCAATGTGAGTTTACACACTCACCAACCTTTAGCAAGTGCCATTACATTACTTGGAAAAGATTTAATATTATCAGAAAAGGAAACAAAAGAACGATTGGGAGATCGATTGGTAATGGTTTCTTATGCTCCTTCTGGAACCTCTTTTTTAGTCCGTGCCTTTCAATCAAAAATTACAGACAAAACAAATGGTTACTTACTCAAAAACCATGGAATTGTTTGTGGAGCAAAGGATTTAAAATCAGCGATCCGTTCTGTTTCACTAATTGAAAAAGAAGCATCTGAATTTTTACGTAAATCAATCCAAAATCATCCAAATCCAAACCGACTTTCTGCGCGAGTCATAAAGCAAATCAATACGATCTTCTTAAGTGCAAGGCATACATAAGTAACAAAAGGAATCATCATGATCCAACTAGCTAAAAAAACAAATCGAGTGAAGAAAAATCAATCTCCCGACGAATTGGAGTTACTAGACCTATGGAACCGATTGGAATCGAAGGGTTTGTTCCAAAACCTAACAGCAAGTTTGTCCTTTTTAATGCCTGGTGAAGGAAAAATGATCCTCATGGTGAAAGGGGAAGGTAAAAAAAAACAACCTCTTGTCGGAATTTATAGTTTAGAGAATCCTAATACGATGTTTAGTGGAGATGATTCGTTACCGACTCTTCCTTCCTTAATTCGTTTCCATGTTGACCTTTATAAAATTCGCCCTGATGTTGGCGCGATTGTGAGATTCATTCCTCCTTGGAGTTCTCATTTACATTCACTCGACCGACCTCTTCCTTTGGTTTTTGACGAACAATGCCGGCAATTAGGAGCACCTGTTTTACAATTACCAATTGATCTGAATGGAAATGTATTACCTAGTCCCATACTTACTTCAGGTGCTAATGGATTCATGTTAGGTGAAGAGATCATCATCACAAGTGTCACTCGCGAAAAAGCAATTTATAATTGTGAATTGATTGAAAAATGTGCCAAAGCATACTTGTTGGCCATTGCCACTGGAGGAAAAATAAAACAAATTCCATGGTTTGTTCGATTCATTGCGAAAAGTCGTTTATTAAATGACGAAAAAAAAGCGATGGAATTTTACAAACGAGGTGAAAGGCCAACTGGTTTTAAAGCCTACTAAAAAAGTAATCATCAGCATTCAAAAGAATTCGGTTTCGTTTTGGAGATTTACGATTGGTTCATTTTTTCCATATCTTCTGGCCATTCTGCTTTGATTTCTAAAACTTTTGGTAACACTTTCAAAAACTCTTTTACCAATTGGGGATCAAAATGGGTTCCCGATTCTTTTTGTAAATAAGACAATGCATCCTCAACTTCCCATGCTTTTTTGTATGGTCTTACGGTTGTTAAAGCATCAAATACATCAGCAATCGCTATGATCCTACCTTCTAATGGGATTTTTTCCCCTTTTAATTGGTAAGGGTATCCGGTTCCATCATATTTTTCATGATGAGTGAGTGCTATGGATTTTGCTAATTTTAACAAACTAGAATGATGGTCTCCGATGATCTCTGCTCCAATTTGAGGATGGCGTTTCATGATTTGCCATTCTTCTTCCGTGAGTTTTCCAGGTTTTTGGATGATAGAATCTGGGATCCCAATTTTCCCAACATCATGCATCGGAGCTGCATTCAAAATTTCTTCTGCACCTTCCTCGCTATATCCGATGGCAAGTGCTAAAGTTTTTGAATAGTGGCTCATACGAATGACATGCATACCCGTTTCATTGTCTTTATATTCAGAAGCCATACCCAATCTTTGGATGATTTGTAACCTTGTAATTTTGACTTCTTCACTATCCACAAGAGACAAATGAGTTTTGACCCGTGCTATGACAATGGAGGGACTTACCGGTTTTGTTATATAATCGACAGCACCTAACTTAAATCCTTTTTCTTCATCTCCTACATCAGTGAGAGCCGTAACAAAAATCACAGGAATGTATTTTGTATTTTGGTTTTCTTTTAACCTCTGGATGAGTTCATAACCAGTGACTTCTGGCATCATCACATCCAAAAGAATTAAATCGGGACTTTCTCGATTTGCAAGTTCCCAACCTTTCTCCGCATCTTTGGCAAAAAAAAGGATATAATCATTTTTCAGAATTTCGTTTAAAATTTGTAAATTCGTAGGTTCATCATCAATGATAAGGACCTTTGCTTTTGTATTCTGTATCATCTATCAATCTCCTAATTGTTTTTCCAGTTTTTTCAAACTTTGGATGGTTGTATCAAAATCAAAATGTTCAATGGATTTTGTGATTGTATGAATCTCTGGTAGAAAAGGAGGCAACGAAAGTATTTTCTCGAGTTCCAACCAATCAGTTGGATTGAGATTTCCCTTTTCAAACGAGAGGATTAGGTTCTGAATGAGTTGGATTGCTTTTTTGGCATCCAAGGGTTCCAAAGTTTTTTTCTCATTTGGATCGGATGGTGGCACTGTTTCCCAATTCCCTTGGGATAAAATACCAAGAAGGTTTTGGAATTCCGTTTGGACTAAATTCAACAATGAGTGAAACTCTGATCCGTTATGAGATTCTTTTTCCCATTCTTTTAGAATTTGAAATACTGACTTTAAACCCAAATTCGAAGTGACCCCTTTCCACTTATGGATCACTTCCGTTATTTGGCTCTGTGTTGTAATTTGATTTTGGATATCTGGAATGTTTTTGACTTGGTCACGTAAATAATCGAATAACACGGAAATGTACTTTGTTTTGGAACCATAAATTTTAATCCCCCGATCCCAATCAAATTTTTCTAGAAAAGGTTGCTCTAATGAACTTTCGTCTTGCAAACGAATATGTTTCTCTGTGGTTCCATACGTAACTTGTTCTTCCTTGTCACTTGCACGTTTCAAAATCCATTTGGCGATTTCTTCGTATAGTTCCTCAACATCAATGGGTTTGGATACAAATCCATCCATTCCAGCGAGTCTCGCTTGTTCTTTGTCCTCTTCAAATACACTTGCAGAAAGTGCAATGATTGGTGTTCGCTTTCGCAAATTGGTGGACTCAAACTCACGCATATGTTTAGTAGCTTCTAATCCATCCATCTCAGGCATTTGGATGTCCATCAGAACCAAATCAAAAGAATCTACCTGGAATGTTTTTAATGCTTCCAAACCATTATGAGTGATTTGCACCTTATGTCCGTTTGTTTCCATTAAGATTTGGATGAGTTCCACATTTTGTTTGACGTCATCGGCAATGAGAACTTTTAAATTGGGAAGGGAATGAAGTTCTTTGTTTTGGATGAGAGATTCTAAATTGCCTTTTTTTAAAGGTAAACTAAAATAAAAATCACTCCCCTCTCCAATTTTACTTTCTACCCAAATTTTCCCACCCATGAGTTCCACCAACTGTTTTGATATGGTTGTGCCAAGGCCTGTCCCACCAAATCTGCGACTCATGGAAACATCAGCTTGTGTGAATGGTTCAAAAATTTTTTCGAGTCTGTCTTCAGCTATACCAATGCCTGTGTCATGGATATGAAACAACACCTGATTCTCTTTTGGTGTGACAGAGAGATGAATTTTCCCTTCTTTTGTAAACTTAATTGCATTGCCTATCAAATTAGTTAAAATTTGCCTGATGCGAAGGTTATCCCCTTTATAATAATCTTCCAATAAATCCGAGTAAAATGTTGTAAAAGTTATTCCCTTTTTCTTTGCCTCCATTGCAAATGTTGAGGATACTTGGTCTATAAGAGAGAGCAAAGAGAAGTCAAAAACTTCTAACTCTACGGAACCTCGATCAAGTTTAGCTGAATTCAATATATCGTTTAACAAACGTAATAATGATTTTGCTGCATTTCGTATCGTTTCTAAATGTTTTTTTTGTGGATTTGGTAGAGGGTCAGCAAGTAATACTTCCGTAAAACCAATAATGGCATTCATAGGAGTTCTTATTTCATGACTCATATTTGCCAAAAAGGTGGTTTTGGTAATGGAAGCCATCTCTGCTTTCTCTTTTGATTCAATAAGAGCCTCTTCAATCATTCGCCTATCAGTGTTATCGAGTATGACTCCATCCAAAAACTTTACTTCTTTGTTTTCGTCGTAAACAAGGCCACCATATTCCAAAACCCAACGAATGTCCCCACTCTTATGTAAGATTCGGTAATTTAATACAAACGTATCGAAAGTATCGATTGCATTTTGTATCGTATTGGATACATGTTCTCTGTCATCCGGATGGATGATGTCCGAAAAATTTCGAATACGATTTGGTTCTAAAAAATCACTCGCAGGATAACCAGATAAAGTAAAAATTGCATCACTTAAAAAAACAGAAGACCAGTATTCATCTACTAAACACCGGTATACAACACCAGGAATGTTTTGGATGAAAGATTTTAATTGTTCTTCATTGTCTTTTAGTGCATTCTCAATCATGATCCTCTCTGAGATATCACTGATGAGTCCAACGAAAATATCGTCTTGTGGTAGTTTGGTGTGCCCGATAGCTAGACGAATTGGAAAGGTAGTTCCATCTTTACGAACTGCGATTGTTTCGCGACCGATACCAATGATTTTTGCTTCACCTGTGTTCAGATAATTGGATAAGTATCCATCGTGTTCTTCGCGAAAGGGACTTGGCATCAAAATTTTTACATTTTTCCCAATGATTTCCTTCGAAGACCAACCAAACATTCGTTCCGCTGTTACATTAAATTCCTGAACAATGCCACGTGTATCGATCATAACAATGGCATCCGCTGCTGTTTCAATGATTGCCCTAAGCCTAGATTCACTTTTGACTAAATTTTGGAATAAATCCTTATAACTGATAAATGCAATTGTTACAACTGCAGATCCAATCACAAATAAACTCCCAAAACCTACTAAAAAGGCTAAAAATACTTGGTCATTTGTGGAATTGTCTACACTGGTTCCGATTGGCACAACAAAACGAGCTGCTGCCATTCCTGTGTAATGCATCCCAGAAATAGCAGAACCCATCACTATTCCGCTAACTAACGTTAAATAAACACTTCTAATATTTAGGTTTGAGTTTTTTAATCGGAATTGGATGAAAATGGATAGAATTGAAAGGGCAATGGCAACAATAAGTGAAACCAAAAATAGAATTGGATCGTACATCAATTTTGGTTTCATCTGCATAGCAGACATTCCCATGTAATGCATAAATCCGATGCCAACTCCAACTAGAATTCCAACGGAAACCAATTCAAATTTCGTTATTTGTTTTTTACTGAGGGTTTGCAGAGCAAAAAAAGAAGCAATGAAACTAGGAAGAATGGATAATGTTGTGATTACCTTATTGTATGTTACTGTAGTACAAAGTTCAAAGGAGATCATTCCAATGAAATGCATGGACCAAACTGCACCACCTAGAGATAAACTAGCTGTAAACAATATCGCAAATCGAGAGAATTGATTCGCAACTTCTGAGAATCGATGTAATAAGTATAAAGATATCCAAGAAGCAAGGATGGAAATGAAAATGGATAATAGTACAAACCAAGGATTATAAGTTCCTTCGACAAAGTACACATTGGTGGGTGAGATGATGAAAAATTCCTGAAACAAATCCATACGTAAAATAACAGTGGTTTATAAAAAACGAATGTTCCTTCCCCATTCTTTGACTCTTGATGGAGAGGGAAAGGAAGTATTTAGGATCATCTCATTTTCAGTTTCTTTCGATCCGTACTATTCCTAAAGATTGGAAAGGAAATGGATAAAAAGTAATGAGATTCACTATAGAAACAAAATCATTTCCAACTAAAAGAAAACTCTTCGCCAATAGACCATTACCAGGAAACCGAATCTGTCTTTAGCTAATCATCCTATTTTACCTTTCTACATAAGGAAAACTTGAAAAAAATGATCCCATCCAATCAAAAACCACCATACAAATTCCAATGGTATCTAGATTAAGTATACCGTTCGGTTCACATGTCAACTAACATAGAAATAAAATGGATTGCCATTCTCCCGATTCTTTCCCAAATTACGTTTATGGATAAAAGTTTAGTTGGAAAAAATGCAATCGTAACAGGCGCAGCCCTTGGAATCGGAAAAGAAACCTCTCTCCTACTTGCGAGAAAAGGTGCCAATGTGATAGTTTCAGATATCAAAGAAGAAGAAGGGAATCGTTTAGTAAACGAAATCCAGAACTTTGGTGGAACGGCTTCATTTGTTTATTGTGATGTCAGTCGTGAAGAAGACATCATCCAGTTAACCAATTATCTTCCGAACCAAAACAAACGGATTGATATCATGGTAAATAATGCTGGTATCGCCAATAAACCAACCTTCATGCATAAAGTTTCAACGGAAGTTTGGAACCAATTGATTTTACTTGACCTAACAAGTGTCTTTTGGTGCCAAAAGTATGCAACAAAATTGATGTTAGCTGATAAAAAAGGGGGTTCCATCATCAATGTGGCATCCATTGCAGGACTTGGAGCCTCACCTTCCCTTGGGCCGTATTGTGTGGCAAAAGCAGGCGTGATTGAACTCTCGACAACTGGAGCTTTAGAAGTTGCAAAGGCTGGAATTCGGATCAATGCGGTTTGCCCTGGTTGGACGGAAACTGCCATCCTTGACGTCGCAGGAGAACGGGGGAAATCGGCGATGGAAAAAAACATTCCCATGGGACGACTTGGCAAACCGAATGAAGTGGCAAACCTCATTGTTTTTTTAGCATCCGATGAATCCAGTTTTATCACAGGATCAGTGTATAAAATTGATGGTGGGACTCGGAGTTAGGTTTTTTGAGAAAGGGATCTGAAGGGCTTGGTCTGACGTATGTCAGACGGGAGCGTTTAGCGCACCCCGAAGGAGCCCGGTCCCCGAAATAAACCAATTTTACATTCTAGTAGAATCAAAAGTATCAATTGGATCATTTTTTCGGGGATTCACCCTACCGCATCACTTCAAATAAACGGCCGAGTAAACTGTCTTGGGTTTGCATGGTTTTAGAATTGGCTTCGTAAGCACGGTTCACTTCAATCATATCCACCATTTCTGTCACTACCGATACGTTCGACGCTTCCAAATACCCTTGTAGCACTTGTGGGGCAAGAAGTTCTGGAAAGGCTGTGGGTTCTCCCGATTCAGGAGTGTCGGAATAAAAAGAATCTCCTTCTTTGTCGAGGTGGCGCGGGTTTTCCACCGTGCGGATTTTCAATTTATCAAGTAACACTGGTTCTTCGAAACGGTTTTCACTAAAATTCGTTCCGTCTTTTGGTGCCGTTCCGAGTTTCGCATTGATATAAATTTCGCCATTTTCTTTCACAAGGAAGTTCCCTTGGTTTACTTGGATGGGACCTTTTTCTCCGAGGAGAGGAAATCCTTGTGGGGTCACAACAAAACCATTTTTATCGAGTACAAAACTTCCACTCCGAGTGAGGCGTTCGCCCCTATTAGTGAGGACAGAAAAAAAGGCAGGTTTTTCCATTCCAGGTTGGTCTTGGACCATAAGATCAAAAATATTGTCAGTTTTTTTCACAGCTCCTTGTTCAAAGCGAGTGTACACTTCGTTCACTTCCGCACCAAACCCAAGTTTACCGACAACTGGGGAGGTATCAAAGGATCCCATTGGAGTTTTTCCAATCCCATCTTCAGAATAACGATGTAATAACATTTCAGGAAAGGTTTTGAAGACAGTGGTATCTTTTTTGAATGCAGTTTTATCCACATTGGCCAAATTATTGGCAATCACATCCATACGCACTTGTTGGGAAATCATCCCATTTGCACCTGTATACAATCCTCGTAACATAAATCCCTACCTATGTTTCCAATCGACCAAAACCCCAATTTCCCCAAGAGAAAATGCGACATAGTCAAAAAAGAGTTGAAGTTTTGGAGAATTTTTCAGAAAAAAGAAGGACATGAAGTTATCTATCGGAAACCTCCCCCAATCACTATCGGACGATGCCCTCGAGAAACTTCTTTCCGCCCATGGAAAGGTGACACACCTACAGATCAAACGTGACAAACTCACGAAGGTCTCTCTTGGGTATGGAACCGCCGAAATGGCCGATGCAGATGCGGAAAAAGCCATCGCAAACCTCAATGGAAAGGAATTGGAAGGGAAAAAAATCGTCGTGGTCAACCAAGAAGAATTGACCAAAGCACAAAATGAAGCCCAAAAGAAAAAAGGAAGTCCTGCCGTTGCAAAACCAACCTTTGGTAGAAACCAAACATCAGGTGGTGGTAATACAGGTGTCCAACGCCGTGGTGGTTCTCGCGGGTCGTAGATGAAACAATTACATGGAAGTTATCTCTCCATTGGTGCCGGGGAGAACCAAATCCCTCTCATTCGTGCAGCGAAACAAAGAGGTCTTAAGGTCATTGCTGTGGATTCAAATCCAATGGCACCTGGTCTTGTTGAGTGTGATATTAAAATATTAGAATCTACTCACGAATACCGTAAAATTTTACACGCGATGAGTAAGGTCCCCCTTCCCTATAAATTAATGGGAGTGGGTTCGAGGTCTTATGGTAAAGCAGTGTATACTGTTTCGTATCTCGCTGAAAAATTAAAACTACGTGGAAATCCCAGAGAAAGTACAAACCTTTTCCTTGACAAAGAGAAGTTTAAACAATCGGTTTCCAAATATGGAATCCCAGTTCCAACACTGATTCCTACAACAGTTTCACCCAAATCCAAAGATAAAAAATTAGATCTACAATTCCCAATGATTGCCAAACCCAAGGAAGGATCAGGCAAAAAAGGAATTACTGTCATAGAATCGGAAGCTGATTATAAAAAATTCTTAAAAACCAAATCAAGTGAGACGTATTTAATCGAACCATACGCACCAGGTGATGAAGTGACTGTCCTTGGGTTTGTGATTAATAAACGTTTTTATTTAGTATCACTTACCGACAAAGTCACAACGGGGATCCCTCAGTTTATGGAAGTGGCACACATAACCCCTTCAGAACATATCTCTATGGCAGGAGAATTAAAAATGATCTGCCAGAGTATTGTGACTGCTAGTAAATTAAAAACAGGACCCTTCGTTGCTGAATTTAAAATCACAAAAAATAAAGAATGTATTCTCATTGAAGCAACACCCGAAGTTGGCGGTGAGTTTTTAGCAGACCAACTATTACCTGCTCATTACGGTTATGATTATTTTAAGGACTTACTTTCTGTCACCATCGGGGAAAAAACAAGACCCGAATTTTTAAAAACCCCTGAAAAAGGAAGCACTCATTCTGGTATCTTTTTTATGCTTCCTTCCTCCAAACAAAAGAAAATGACGGAACCGAAAGTGTTTGTACCTAATTCGATGGAAACATTGTTCTTTCAAAAACAGTTAATTCCAACAGGAACAAGTTTGGATTCGAGAGAAGGAAACCACAGACGAACGTTTGCCTTTGGAATTTCTACCAAACAAAATATTTCCCCAAAAGACTGGTATCGGTCAATCCTTGATCGAATGGAATCATGAAAAACGTCTGGGACAAACACTACGAAAGACCAAAATCGAAACTAAATTTCCCTGATGAGAATCTTGTACGCCTACTCTCCAAAATTGATCCACCAAATCGGAAAGCATTGGACTTTGGTTGTGGGTCAGGTAGGCATACATTCCTTTTACAAAGTTTTGGTTACGAAGTAAAAGCTTGTGATAATGCCAAAACCACCATTGACTCACTCACAAATTCGGAACCTTCCATTCAATTCCTCCACACTCCAAACCTTCCATTACCATTTGAACCAGAGGAATTTGCAGTGATTGTCAGTTGGGGGGTATTTCATTATAACAACCGAAGTGAGGCAAAGGAACTTCTCTCTTCTCTTTACCGTTCATTAGCTCCAAACGGGTATTTGCTAGGTTCCATACGAGCTGAAGGAGATACACATTTAGGCTTAAGCCAAGGAACAATTAACCTAACTGATCTTAGTGGTGGGTATGCCGAAACCTATTCACTACACGACTTAAAAGAATTTTTATCAATCTTTTCCGAAGTTGCAATTGGTTATACAGAGAGAACACCCCTCGGAAAACTCACGGAACGAATTTGCCACTGGTTTTTCCTTGCTAAAAAATAATGGATGAGACGGATTCTCTACGAAAAGAATGCCCTCTCCAAGGTGAGTGCAATTGGAAACCACTCTACCAAACAAAAGGCAATTACAAAGGTTTGTCCATTCTAGAATGCCAAACTTGTAAACTACAAGCGCTGTCACCGAGACCTAATCAAAAAGAATTGTACACAAAAGAGTATTACCAAGGGAAAGCCGATTACACATATATCGATGAACGAGAACAAAAACCATTTTTTCGATTTGTATGGAAGGCAAGGATCCAAAACATAAAACGTTTCCGCCCAACTGGCCATTTTTTAGACATAGGTTCTTCCTTTGGTGGATTTTTGGAAGTTGCAAGGGAAGAAGGTTACTCCATCCAAGGAGTGGAAATTTCCGCATATGCAGCTAGTTATGCGAATGAAAATAATATCCCAACATTCAATGGCAATCTTTATGAGGCAAATTTTCCAAATCAAAGTTTTGATGTGATCACGATGGTCGAAGTGATCGAACACATTGAAAATCCGCTCTTATTTTTCCAAGAACTAACAAGAATTTTAAAACCTGGTGGGTTACTGCTTCTACAAACGGCTAATTTTGAAGGTTGGCAGGCAAAAACAGAAGGATCTGGATACCATTATTATATGCCAGGGCACGTGTTTTATTACTCTGATACGCTATTAAAAAAGATATTGACTCGCCTTGGATTTGGAAGTTTCGTATCTTACTTCGGTGTGGATTTTCCATTGATGGCAAAACTAAAAAAAGTAAGGGGTTCCTTCCAAACTAGGAAAGATTACCTGAAATGGTTTCGCATTTCCTATTATCATTTTTTATCCAAAATGAAACGGAATGGATTCCCTCTCACCTCTAGTTATGTTTTGTATGCATTTAAAAAATAGGACAGTTTATGAGCGACACAATCAAAACCCCACTCCTTGTTCGGCTGACAACCATTCCGGAAACACCTAGTATCAAACAAAAAATCATTCTAGGTATACGAGTGTTACTTGTATCGGTGCATCGTTTTATGAAAGATGATTGTCTCATCATTGGCTCAAGTTTAGCTTATACGACAATTGTCACACTCATTCCAACTTTAACAGTAGCCCTTGCACTCATTACAGTCGCTTCAGGGGTGCACACAAACCAAGGAGAACTTGTTGATAAAATCAATTCATACTTGCTCCAAAACAATATCCAATTCGATATCACTCCCTATTTAGAGACACTTACAGATATTATCTCCACAGCAACGCAAATTGGAGCTGTTGGATTTGTGGTATTTATCTTTTCTGCTACAGCCGTATTACGTTCGTTAGAGAAAGCATTCCATATCATTTGGAAAATTGACTTTCATAGAAATTTTATCAATAAATTTGTATTTTACTTTTTCCTAATTTCGTTTGGCCCTTTGTTATTCGTTGTTGGCAAAAACATTACAGACACAATTTCAGATTCTGTTCGGTCACCTCATTTAAAGTCAATTGTTGCAACAAAACATGGAGAAATTTGGGTAGCGGGAGAAAAAGGGAATATTGGTGTCATACGTGAGTTAAATAAATCCATTTCCTTCATTCCAGAAGCAAGCATTGACTTTGAAAATATGCTCTGCATTGATATGGAAACCGTCGAAACAGGAACATGCAAAAAGCCCAATATCAGAAAAGAAAACTTTTTTAGAATCAGAAGCGTAGGAAATGACTTATTTACCATTTCAGAAGAAGGTACATTTTTATACTCAAATGATTTGGGTAAATCCTGGAAAGTGCATGCATTAAAAGGAATTTTAGTTTCCGATTTTGGTGCCATTGATTTCGACACTCTCTACATTTTAACCAAAGATACAAGAACGTTACGATATGACTTAGGAAAACCATTTAAGGAAATCAAACGATTCCATGATGAAGCGATCACTCCCATCCGAGTTCGATTTTTCTCAGAAAAGGACGGATTTATTTTAGATAGAGAAGGAAGGTTATGGAAAACCAGTGATGGAGGAACAACTTTTTTCCCACAAGAAATCTCTAGCAAACCTCTAAACGATATCTCCTTTCTCAATCGAAGTGTGGGTTTTTTAGTCGGAGACAGTGGTGCGATTTTCAAAACAACTGATGGTGGCTATAATTGGACAGACCTTAGCCACAGAAAATATTCTTATGAACGTGTTTGGGTCTTTGTTTCTCCGAAAAAACAAGACTATGATATCTTTGTTTTAACTTCACTCGGAGAAATTCTCCTATCAGAAGATGAAGGTGAAAATTGGTCAGTTGCTTATAAAGGAAAAGCAGGAATGATCTTAGACATGTTATTACTCTCTAAGAAAAAATCAAATTCCAATTTAGAAAATACTGGATCGAAGGAAGCAGTTTCATCCATTGTTTCCAATACATTAACTTCTGAAGAGCCCATAGAAATCGAAAACCAAAATGAAGCAGAAAGTCCGAATGAAGGAATGTTAGGCATCGTTGGAGTTGGAGAATTTAATAAAATCATTCGTGTTGAAGAAGATGGGAATGGCCAAACAATTTGGAAAAAATACCAAGGTGGGAAACGTTTTTTTTCCCTTTATTCCATTTTTCAATTTTTGTTACCACTGTTAGCATTATGGTTATTCTTCTTACTGATTTTTAATATCATTCCGAATACAAAGGTTCCACTCAGAGCCTCATCGATTGGTGCTGCCGTTACAGGTGTGATTCTCATATTGTTTTTTTGGGGGTTTATCAATATTTACCTAACTTCTTTTACCGAAAAAACAATGTTAGTCTATAAAGCATTGGCAGCAATCCCTATCACCTTACTTGCAATTTATTCCATTTCTCTCATCATCCTGTATGGAGCAGAAGTGACAGCAACCCTACAATTCCCTGATCGATACTTACTTCCCAAACATCCGTTTGACGATATTGATGGCACACTTTCCTTTGAATTTTATAAAATTCTACAAGTGTTAACACTTACCTATTCTCACCAACAGAACCAAGGTGAACTCCTCAAACTTGCACAGTTACGTAAGTCACTAGTTTTACCTGAAAAGGAATTAAACCAAATATTAGACAAATTAACGGAAGCTAATTTAATCCAAATCACGGAAGATAAACGCATTACACCCACGAAATTAAAGGAACAAATCAATTTGGTTTCAGTGTATGAAGACACTTCTAGTTTTAAACTTGGTGCACCCAAAGAAAGGGCAAGTTTGTCGCCAAAACTAAACGACAGTCTCACCCAATTGGAAGATAAGTGGAAGGAAGAACTTCGAAAAACTTCTTTTTCGAATTGGATTTAAAGATACGGTTTTGATTTCACTGGTGGAAGAGACGCAGACATTTGTTTGTAGATCTCTTCTGCCAAACCCATCGATTCGTTTTGTGAGATATTCTTGGCATACTCATCATAAAGCATATCTTCGAAAATTTCCTCTGCATACCCACCATCGATGAGTTTTTCTTTATGAATGGTGTTTTTCATTTCCTTTAACATCATCTTCACAAATACAGATTCAAATTCCACAGAGGCATCATATAATTTTTTACGATAAGGATCGGCAGTGATCTCCTCACGTATGTTTTGAGGTACTTTTAAAGACGAGGAACTCACCTTTCCCATGAGTTCTTCATGGGTCTCGAGTAAATTTTGGAATTCCGAACTAGTTTTTCGGTTTGTTTCTTTCCCTTGGGGGTCAGATAACGACTTCATCCGATTTAGGATGGTTTCGTCTTTGGATCGGCTAAGTCTTCCCGAGTAATCTTGGATTTTATGAATGTCCATATATTATGTCTACTAAAAGTATCGGCAAAATTTCCAATTACTGGATCACAAGTTCTGCTTTTAATGCCCCTTGTTTTTTTAAGGCTTCCAAAATGGAGATGATATCCTTTGTGGAAGCTCCCACTTTATTTAAGGCACCTACCACATCCGAAACCTGGGTCGTTTCCTTCAGAACAAATACAGACTCACCCTTTCCATCATCTTGGATGGGGAAAAAATACCGTGCTTTGTCTCTGTTTGCGATTTGGATAGTTAGTCCTTGTTGCGAAATGGCCACTTCATCAATGGCAATGTTTGCTCCCATTACGATGGTTCCTGTTCGTTCATTGATGACTACCCTCGCCACGGGAGATGAGTTGATGGTTAGGTTTTCTAATTTGGATAAAAAGGTTAGATCTAATTTTGGTGCACCTGTCACCAATTCCCCATTCGGACCAGTCGTGTCTTTTGCCATGGGAAGTGGAACCAATATTTCTGTTGGTGACACCACTTCAGGAACTACAGACAATTCAGAGGTGATGGTGTCCACAATGGCACCCATAGTGGTATAATCCTTCTCTAGTAATGTGAGTTTCACTGATTTGGTGATGGGAGCATTCGGGATGGACTTCTCCATAATGGCTCCAAAAGGAACAAGCGCCGTGTTCGAACCAGATTTTTTATCAGCGCCTCTCTTCTTTTCTTTACCACCAAACACAAGTACACCAGAAGCAACTGCAATTGTTTCTCCATTACCAGCTTTCAGTGGAGATTGGAGTAATACTCCACCTTCTAGAGAACGGGCATCACCAAGAGAGGATACAACAACATCAATTTTATCCCCTTCTTTTAAATTCACAGGGACATTGGCAGTGATGAGTACGGATGCAGTGTTTTTCGCATCTCGCAAATTCTTTTTGGTATTCACCCCAAGACCTGCGAGGTAGTTTTGGAGTGCTTCTTCTGTTAAAGGGTTTTTGGTATCCCCTGTTCCATTCAGTCCTACCACAAGACCAAATCCTGTCAGTTGGTTTTCCCGAACCGCATCAATCCGAACCAAATCCTTTAGTCTTGTTTCCACGGCAAAAAGGGAACTGTTGAGACAAAAGAAAGAAAATAAGAAAAGAAATATCGAAACTCCCCTTGTTCGAATCAGTTGAGGATTCGTAGACTTCAAGTTTGTACAAGTGACAAATTCCATATCTGTGAAAGTTTGATTCATTTTGTAGTTTCGATTCATAATGGATTACTCACTTTCACCTAAGAGTCGTTTGATGTTTTTTAAGATGATTTCTTGTTTTTCTTTGTCTGAAAGTTCTGCTTTTTCTGTCACAGATCCGTCTGGATTTGTAATCCGCTTCATTTGGATATTGGGATCACCTAGTTCTTTGGGATTGAGAGTACCTTGGTATTCCACACGCAAATTGGCGATGAGGTCACTCGCAATGAAACGATTTTTATCTAGGTCTTCTGGTGAAATCGTACCTGATAAACGAAGGTTAATTCTCTCTTCCGAAAGATTAAACACACGACTGCCTTCTAATTCTAAATTGCCAGTACCTGGATCAATCCCAGTCACAAGGACAGCCATAACACCCACTACCTTTCCTTGGGATTTCGATTTTCCCACTTTTGAACGCATATAGGTCGAGTTAGCTGTGTAATTGGGTAAGTCTGGGACTAATTTTTTATCAGGTACGGTTTTGATATCATTATCAAATGTGGCTTTGTATTCCGATTCATATTCCACTCGAAGTCCGTTTTTTAAAACCACTTTCACAACGGTTCCTGGTTGGATGGTTTTGGGATACGAATACGGGTCTTTGTCCTTCCATAAAGATTCCGCATGTAAGGTAGGAGACAATGTTAGGGAAGACAACGAAACTGGATACTCACAGTAGAATGTGATCATAAAACAAAAAAAGATAACAAAACACTGTGTCAAAGGATGTTTCCAAAGAGATCGAAAAACAAAAAAGGAAGGACTGAGTTTCACGACTGTTTTCCATTTTGCAGATATGGAATTGGATTTTAAATCAAACATCTCTTATCTCTCTTCCAAAAGGCATACACCTTCGTTTTGTACACGTGCTCGAATGGTCTTTTGGGAAGCCAAATTGAGGAGTGGAATTTCTTCACCCTTATTGCCTGAAGCAAGAGCTCTTGTTTTGATTTTTAATAATAGATTTCCAATCGTGTAAACAAGTTCCACTTCTTGGCCACGTTCGATGGTATGGAGTGTGCGCACTTGTTTTTTTTCAATGGCAGTGTCTGGCAAAAATCCATTGAGAGCCGTTTTACCCACCGGGTTTTCCTCAGTGAATTCTCGGAATGAATCTGCAGAAAAAAAACTGCGAAGTTCTACATCGTTTTCTGTTAAAACCGTTTTCGCAGGAATTTCTTTAGTCGTGAAGTATGCTTTTTTCTTTTCTTCAATGAGGAAGGGAACGGATTCCGAATGAACCAGTTTTCCTTCGAAGTAAAAATCCAAAGGAAACAAACGTTTTCCAGCATGGAGGGAACGGCCAAGACTACGCCATACGGGAGAGGTTCCTGAAATGATGGGAAAGGATTCCTTTTCAGATTGGATCCTAAAGTTTTCTCCCATTTCACCTAAACCATTTTGGCTCGCAACTGAGAGAGCTTTCCAGAGAGACTCTTCTAATTCTGTTTTGGATACATTGGAAGTTTTCGGAAGGAGAATCCCTTCTTTGCCCATCACTTGGAACGATATCCCTTCTCCAAATTCCTTGGTATAAAGAGTTGTGATCATATCCGAGAGAGATTCAGGACTGAGGAGGATCGGTGTTTTTACATTACGAAACACAATTGGATTCCAATTCCCTTTCCAGTTGGTAAATTCAGACAATCGTACCTCACCCATACCCACAATGGTTTTTGGTTTGAGATAGAGTCGGTTGTCATCTTTGTTTGCAAATAACGGCAAACATAACACCAAACTAAGAAGGATGGAGATCCAAATTTTCATTAACGTTTTAAACCAATCGCCGTAGAAAGCATGTTATCCGAGGTTTGGATGGTTTTGGAATTGGATTCGTATGCCCTTTGTGCCACAATCATATTCACCATCTCTTCAACGATTTTAACGTTACTCATTTCTAAGAAACCTTGTAACACACTTCCATACCCTTCTTGGGAAGGCATTCCTGGAATTTCTTGCCCCGAGGCAACGGTTTCTCGGAATAAGTTTTTTCCCACTGCTTGGAGCCCTGCAGGGTTTACAAAACGGTAAAGTTCCAATTGCCCGATGGTAGTGGGGCGAATGTCATTCCCGATTTTCACAGTGACTTCCCCTTCTTCAGAAACCATGAGCGTATTTAAGATCGCATTTTCGGGAAGGATGATGGGTGGTTCGAGTAAATACCCGTTTGATGTCACCACTTGTTGGTTAGAATCAATTTTAAAGGATCCGTCTCTGGAATAAGAAAAGGTTCCATCTGGCATTTGGATTTTAAAAAATGCCATCTCCCCTGTAAGAGCTAGATCTAATTTATTTCCAGTAGCTTGGAAAGAACCAATTTCGAATAACTTCTGTGTGGCGGCGACTTTCACACCATGACCCACATTCACACCAGTTGGGATTTCGGAAACAGAGGTAGCTGGAGTTCCCGCAAGTACTTGGTGTTGGTAAACTAAGTCTTCGAAGTCCACGCGGTTCTTTTTGAAACCTGTGGTGTTCACGTTGGCTAAGTTATTGGCAACGGTATCAATATGAAATTGTTGGGCAATCATCCCGGTAGCACCGGTCCAAAGGGATCGCATCATAAAAAGGCACCTCTACAGCTTCTATCGGAATCCTTTTAAAAAAGCTAAGTGTCTTTTTTTATGATTATGTCTTATTTTCCTGTACTCCCAAACCCACCCGTCCCACGTTCTGTAGAACCGAGTTCCGTGACCACTTGGATCGGAAATTTCACGACAGCTTGGATCACCATTTGGGCAACACGTGTCCCGGGCTCTAAAAGGAAATCGGATCCACTCAGATTCAGAAGTGGGATGAGGATCTCTCCCCGGTAATCGGAGTCAATGGTGCCTGGGCTATTGGGCATCAAAATTCTTTGTTTTGTGGAAAACCCACTCCGAGGACGGATTTGGCCTTCATACCCCTCAGGGATCGCCATGGCAAGTCCAGTCGGAACAAATACAACTTCTCCTTTGGGAAGGAGAAGGTTTTCTTTGATACAGGCAGAAAGGTCCATGCCCGCAGAACCAGAAGTTTTGTATTCAGGGACAACTGCCCCTTCTCGTAGGATTTGGATTTGGATCAGAGGATTTTGCATCGAGTTCCTTTTATGAATCTAACCACCAAACTGCACAGGGATTTTGGCAAATTGGGTTTCTGTCATATCTCCCACACAAGACAAATGGACTTTGTCCAAACCAAACATTTCTTTGGCGGCAAGATTGATTTCATCTAAGGTGACTGATTTAATTGCCTTCATTCGGTCTTCTAACGAAAAATAGGTTCCGTAATATATTTCTTGTAATCCAATATTATTCATTCGGTTTTCAGGGAGTTCATACCCAATCGCTATCGAACCCATTTGATTGGATTTGGCATCCGCAAGTTCCGACTTGGTAAAACCATGTTTTGTGATCGTTTCCAATTCTTTTAGAATCAGTTCCACACATCGTGCGGCTTTTTCTTTCGAAGTAGCAGAGGAGATCGAAAAAAGTCCTGTAGTTTTGTAATAAGAGGGAAAACTGTAAATGCTATAACAAAGCCCTTCTTTTTCACGGATGTTTTGGAAAAGCCGAGATGCCATACCGCCACCGAGGATGGTGGAAATAAGACCTGAAACAGTAACAGTTCGGTAGTCTCTTTTTTTTCCATTCACACCAAGCATGATATGGAACTGCTCAATTTTACGGCGTTCCAAATGTTTCGAATAATTTTTTTTAGGTGCTGGAATGATGAGTTCTGTTGGGATTTTTCCTTTGGGATTTTCAAAAGAAAAATATTTATTTGTGAGATCAAGGACTTTCTCCCAAGTAAAATTTCCCGAAACAGAAATCACCATATTCTTTGGGAAATAATGTTTTTCGAAAAAAGTCCGAATGGACTTTTCTGTGACTCCAGTGACGGATTTTTTAGTTCCAATGATATCACGCCCGTAAGGTGACTTCCCAAAGATATTGCGAAAGTAATAGTCATAAACAAAATCATCAGGTGCATCTTCATACGAACGCATCTCTTCCATGATGACACCTTTCTCGGTTTGGATGTCTTCCTTTCGAAAGAGAGGGCGAAAGAGCATATCAGATAAAATTTCAAACGCAAGCTCTGCTTGGTTTTTGATGGCAACTACATAGTATTGTGTGTATTCGCGTCCTGTGGATCCATTCAAAATCCCACCCACTCGTTCAATGGATTCAGCAATTTCTTTACTTGTGCGAGTTTCAGTATCTTTGAAGAGCATATGCTCTAAAAAGTGAAAGTAACCATGTTCGGAATTGGTTTCGGCAAGACTGCCTTGTTTTAAAAAAACACCCACCCCCATAGAGGATGCGTGTTTCATAGGTTGGAAAAGAACTGTAAGACCATTTGGCAATACAGTTCGTTTGCATTCAATGACGGGTGCCATTTGGTTCACTCCCCCCAAACAGAAGTTTGGGGACTGTTGTTTAGTTGTCTAAAAGGACATCCTTTCTCGAAAGATCAATTTTTCCCATTTTATCAACGGAAATTACTTTCACTTTGATTTTTTCCCCTTCGGAAACAATATCACGAACAGATTGAACTCGTTTCACATCTAGTTTAGAGATGTGGCAAAGCCCTTCTTTTCCTGGTAAAATTTCAACAAAAGCACCAAAGTCAGCGATTCGTTTGATGACCCCTTCGTAAATTTTACCCACTTCAATCTCTTCAAAGATTCCATCGATCATGGCAATGGCTTTTTCTTTGGACTCTTCACTTGGAGAGGCAATGGTTACCTTTCCAGAATCATCCACTGAAATTTCCGAACCAGATTGTTCGATGATAGCTCGGATCATTTTCCCACCAGGGCCAATGAGTTCTCCGATTCGATCTTTTGGAATTTGTTTTTGGGTGATACGAGGAGCGTTCTCGCTTAAGTTTCCTTTTACAGAAGATATCGCTTTGTTCATCTCACCAAGGATATGGTCACGACCCACTTCTGCTTGTTCGATGGCCTTTTGTAACACTTCGAGACCAAGACCATTCACTTTTAGGTCCATTTGGAAAGCAGTGATGCCTTTTTTTGTTCCCGCAAGTTTGAAGTCCATATCACCAAAGTGGTCTTCGATCCCAGCAATGTCAGATAGAACCGCAAAACGACCTTTTTCATCACTGAAAAGTCCCATTGCAATTCCAGATACAGGGCCAGAAATCGGAACCCCACCCGCCATAAGTGCGAGTGTTCCCGAACAAACGGATGCCATGGAGGAAGATCCATTGGATTCTAAAATTTCTGACACAAGTCGTATCACATACGGAAACTCGGTTTGCGATGGAAGGACTTTTTTAATGGCACGTTCTGCTAGATTCCCATGACCAATTTCTCGCCTTCCAGGGCCAGAGTTACGTCGCACTTCTCCCACAGAAAACGCAGGGAAGTTATAGTGTAACATAAAGTTCTTTTCTTTGGAACCTTCGAGTGTTTCGTATCGTTGGTTGTCCGAAGTCGTTCCAAGAGTCATGACCCCAAGGGACTGTGTTTGCCCTCTTGTGAAAACAGCTGAACCATGGGGACCAGGAAGGACATCAATCTCACAGGAGATTTGTCGGATTTCATTTGTTTTACGACCGTCAAAACGAATCCCTTCACCTAACACGAGTTCACGAACAACTTCGTATTCTAATTCATGAAGGAAATGTTTGATTTCTTTGGATTTGTCTTCTGGAGCAAGTAAGGTTTTAAAATGTTCAACCGTTTCTTTGTTAATGGCTTTGATGTCATCGTTACGTTTTGCTTTGTCTGCGTTTTTATTTGCAGCTGTTAAACGTTCGAATGCGAACTCACGAATTTTTGCATGGAGTTCTTTGTCAGGAGTTTTTAAAACGACTTCTTTTTTAACCGTACCATTTTTCTTAGCCAATTCTTCTTGCATCATCACAGCCACTTTCAGCTGTTCTTGTGCAAAACGAAGGGCTGCCATCATGTCTTCTTTGGAGATTTCACTTGCTTCCCCTTCGATCATGACGATGGCATCTTTTGTTCCTGCTACCACCAAATCCAAATCGGATTTTGTGATTTCTTCGTTGGTTGGGTTTAAAATAAACTCACCAGCAATCCTTCCGATACGAGCACCCGCAATCGGGCCTGCAAAGGGAATGGAAGAAACAGAGAGTGCCGCCGAAGCTGCGTTAATCGCATGGCCTTGGACTGATACTTGTTTGTCTGCGGATAATACTTGTACAAGAAGTTGGACTTCCGAGAAGTAACCTTCTGGGAACATCGGACGGATAGGTCTGTCGATGATACGAGAGAGTAATACTTCGTGTTCGGCAGGTTTTGCTTCGCGTTTGAAGTAACCACCAGGGAAACGACCTACTGAGTAAGCTTTTTCCGTGTATTCGCATGTGAGAGGGAAAAAATCTTGTCCTTCTTTTGGTTCGTCCGCTGCACAAACAGTGGCAAGCAGGACCAAATTTCCGGTTTTGTATACAACCGACCCGTGAGCTTGTTTCGCCCACTTGCCGGTCTCTAGGGTAATGGAATCTCTACCCCAAACACCAGTGAACTCTGTAGCCATAGGAATTATTTCCTAAGGCCGAGTTTTTCAATCAGCTTTTTATAACTTTCTAAGTTGGAACGTTTTAGGTATTCCAACAAACTCTTTCTCTGGTTTACCATAGCGATGAGGCCACGGCGAGAGTGGAAGTCCTTCTTATTTGCTTTGAAGTGTTCCGTAAGGTCTTTAATACGAGAGTCGAGAAGAGCGATTTGTACTTCTGCAGAACCTGTGTCGTTTGGTTTGCTACCGAATGTAGCAATGATCTGCTGTTTTTGTTCTTTTGTGATCATACTAGTGTCCAGGTTTTAAGAACGACTCATTTAGAAAACATAATTTTTGCAGAAGGGTCAAAAAATACTTTTCGGTAGCGGTAAGGAATGTGGTTCGGTTTCTCTTCGTAAGAACACCAAGCAAGGATGGTCGACTGGTCCGAGTCTACGATGTAAAACCCTAGAGCGTCTGCTTTCGGCAATTTATCCCAAATATACCCCCCGTGGATCACCGCTTTTTTTTCGGTTTCGTCCACAATCCGTAAGGGCAAAGGGAATACCTCTTTCCAATCTTTTAGGTCACCCGCTGTGATCGTATCCAGAGTTTTGGCACCAGTTACACCGTACTCTCCAATCGATTCCCTGACAAGCCTGCCGAGAGAAAGTGGGATCCCCCATTTGTCGGAAAGGTCGAGGACTAGTTTTCGAATGTAGGTACCTGAGCTGACATGGACTCGAAACGAAAACCCGAACTCCGTTTTATGGATGTCTTTAACGGAATGGATGGTGATGTTCCGTTCCTTTTCTTCCACCACCGTTCCTTCTCGAAAAAGGTCAGATTGGCGTTTGCCCCCGACTTTCAGAGCCGAAATTTTGGGTGCTTTTTGGGTTGTGAGTTTTGTCAGGTTTTGTAGTTCTTCTTCCAATCTGTGGATGGAAAAAAGCGATTCAAATGTTTTACGAGAGGATTCACGTTCGTCAACTTCTACCATTCCATCCGGGTCACCTGAGTCGGTACGCAAACCCACAATCACTTCTGCCAAATAGGTTTTGTCTTTTCCTAAGAATACTTGGGAGAAAGCAGTATAATCCCCGCAAGGTAAAATGAGTAAACCTTCGGCAAATCGGTCAAGAGTTCCCGTATGCCCCACCGATTTTTGACTTAACAAACGTTTGGTTTTTAAAACCAAATCGGAACTCGTAATTCCTGGTGGTTTATAAACAAATAAAAATCCTGATACATAGGGTTTTGCCATCAGCGTTCACCAAACAAACTCTAGGTGCTAGTTATTGGATTTCTTTTGGGGGAAAATCCGAATTCGAATCAGTGGTTTCCGTTTCTGAATCGTCCGGCTCTTCATCAGTGCCTACTTCCTCATCATCTGTTTCATCGGGATGGAGTTCTTCAAAAAGTGTTTTCGGAGCCGACTCATCGATGAGGCGGTTCACTTCTAAACTTTTGATGTAATTATTATCCCAGACAAAACTAAACTTTGGGTTCGTATGTAAGTGGAGGTTTTTTCCGACAAGCGAGGATAAAAATCCCGCACAAGAAACAAGTCCTTGTGTGAGTTTTTTTCGTTCGTTGTTATTACAAAGGGCGGTGAAGTAGACCTTCGCATACCGTAAGTCTTCGCTGATTTCAATGCGATGGAAACTTGGTAAAAAGACCCTTGGGTCTTTTACCTTTCCTTCGAGAATCGCAGAAGAGATGAGGCGAATGATCTCCGATTCGAGTTTTTTCATTCGAATGGGATTCATTTAGGCCGCCTTACAGTTTACGAGCAATCTCGCGAATCTCGTATGCTTCGATTTCGTCACCCACAGAGAAGTCATTGAATCCATCGAGTAAGATACCACACTCAAATCCAGTGAGAACATCAGCCACATCGTCTTTCATACGTTTGAGGTTTTTGATTTTCCCTTCCCAAGTGATCTCACCTGTTTCGCTGGAAATCACACGAACGTATGCTTGTTTGGTCACCTTACCGGATTTCACCATACAACCTGCAATGTTCCCCACTTTGGAGATTTTGAATACATCGCGGATTTCGACCTTACCAATGATGTTTTCCACTTTTTCAGGTTCGAGCATTCCTTCCATGGACGCTTTCACTTCATTGACCACATCGTAGATGATGCTATAGTATTTGATTTCGACCTTTTCTTTCTCAGCAAGGGAAACCGTTTTTGGATTCGCACGTGTATGGAAACCAATCACGATCGCATTTGATGCCGAAGCTAGGATGATGTCGGAATCCACAATCGCACCTGTTCCTGCATGGATTACATTGAGGCGAACATCTGCAGTCGAAAGTTTTTCGAGAGCTTCTTTTACCGCTTCTGTCGATCCACGAACGTCTGCTTTGATGATGACTTTGAGTTCTTTGAGGGCACCTTGTTTGATGATCTCACTCATATTGTCAAGTGTCACACGAGTGGCCGCATTTTTCGATTGGCCGAGTCTTTCATAATCTTGACGGCTATGAGAGATGGTTCGTGCTTCTTTGTCATCGATTACCACATCAAATGGAGCCCCTGCATCAGGAACTCCATCAAGACCGGTTACGAGAGCTGGAAAGGATGGACCCGCTTCTTTGATGGAACGACCGAGGTCGTCATACATCGCACGAACACGTCCTGCATGCACTCCTGCAACAAAGGCATCACCCACACGGAGTGTTCCGTTTTGGATGAGAACCGTTGCCACAGCACCACGACCTGGATCGAGTTTTGCTTCCACAATGGTTCCTTTTGCTTTTCGTTTCGGATTGGCTTTGTGATCGAGGAGTTCTGCTTGGATGATGAGCATCTCAAGGAGTTTATCAATTCCAATATTACTTTTTGCTGATATATCACAGAAGATAGTTGTTCCACCCCATTCTTCTGGTTGTAATCCATAATTCGAAAGTTCTTGTCTCACCTTTTCGGGGTTTGCTGCTGGTAGGTCAATTTTGTTGACCGCAACAATGATTGGAACTTCTGCTTCTTTGGCATGGTTGATCGCTTCAATGGTTTGAGGCATGACCCCGTCGTCGGCTGCAACCACTAAGACAACAATGTCGGTTACGGAGGCACCACGTGCTCTCATCGAAGTAAAAGCTTCGTGACCCGGTGTATCGAGGAAGGCAATTTTTCCACGTTCCGTTTCTACTTGGTAGGCACCAATGTGCTGTGTGATCCCACCAGATTCCCCTTCTGCCACTCGGGAAGACCGAATCGTATCGAGGAGTTTTGTTTTACCATGGTCAACGTGACCCATGATGGTGACAACAGGTGGACGAGTGATGTAATCTGCCGGATCGTCTTTTTCTTCTTCAATGACGGTTTCGTCGTAAAGAGAAACGATCTTCACCTTACAGCCGTAATCGTCAGCAAGAATGGACGCAGTTTCGGCATCGATCACATTATTGATCGTAACCATCATCCCCATTTTCATGAGTTTACTGATCACTTCCCCTGGTTTCAGGTTTAGTTTTTTCGCAATCTCACCCACTTGGATGTTTTCTAAAATTGAGATTTCTTTTGGTACAGCGGCAAGAGCTGCTGCTTGGGCCTTTTGTTTGCGAAAGGATTGTTTGAAAAACTTAGTGTTTTCATTTTCTTCCCTTCCGCCTTTTTCTTTATCAAAAACTTTCTTTTTGGCTCCGCCTGGTCCACCTGCACCCGGAAGTCCTCCTGGAGGAGCACCAAAAGGAGCATCACCTGGAGGTCTACCACCACTGCCTGGTCCACTTTGGCCAATCGGTCTTGCGCCACGGTTTCCTTGGTAACCACCACC